>NZ_JADDKI010000396.1:0-6638 GCF_015356725.1 Dietzia sp. SYD-A1 | reverse complement strand
CCCCGCAGGCGGTCAGGCCCGCGAGCCCGAGCCCGGCGCCGAGGGCCAGCCGGAGGACGTCGCGACGAGAGTTCACGAGGGAATCGTCGCACGCCCCCACAAACGCGACGTCCCGGCTCCTCGCTCTCGCGAGGAACCGGGACGTGTCGATCATGTACCCCCGATGGGATTCGAACCCACGCTACCGCCGTGAGAGGGCGGCGTCCTAGGCCGCTAGACGACGGGGGCCGAGTACGCGTCAACTGTAGCGACACCAGCGGCCGACCACAAAATCGCGACACCAACGCGCGTGCACCGAGTACAAATATGCACTCGGTGCATTTTTTGTGTAGGCTGCTCCGGTGACCTCCCCCCCAGATCAGGACTCCCTTCGCGAGAGGAAACGTCGCGCCACGCTGCTGGCCATAGAGGACGCCGCGACCTCCCTCGTCCTGGAGCACGGGTACGACTGCGTGACGGTGGACCAGATCTGCGCCGCGGCCCACGTCTCCAAGCGCACGTTCTTCAACTACGTCCCGTCGAAGGAGGCCGCCGTCATCGGTTCACCTCCCCGTGACGTCCCCCCGGCACGGCGCCGAGAGTTCCTCGACGCCGCCGACCCGGACGTGCCCGGGGCACTCCTCCGACTGTTCCTCGCGGCTTTCGCCGACGCGCGAATCGGGGACGACGCCCAGACGGCGAGACTCGCCCACCGTCGAGGCGCGATCTTCCGGGCGGAACCGGACCTCGGCGTGGCCCGCGTGACCGCGTCCTCACGATTCCAACTCCGCCTGGTGGACCTGGTGACCGAGCACTTCGAGCGTCAGCCGGGTCTCCGCCGCCTCGAGGGGGTCGCAGCGGAGGCCGAAGCGCGCGCCTGCGTCGCCCTCGTGGCCGCCTCGGCCAACCTGGGCCTGTCGAGCTGGCTGACGCGGCGGGCCTCGACCTTCGACGATCTCGACTCCGAGTGCGCCCTCGCCCTGCGACAGCTCGCCCTCCTCGTCAGTTCCCCCACCGACACGGCGTCGGCGCAGACGACCTCTTCCGAGAAGACGGGATCCACGCCATGAGCGATACCAGCACGCGACGGCCGGTCACGAGACCGCCGAGCGCGCGCCGTCCCACAACGTGCCGCTGGTGTTCACCTCGCTCCTGCTCGGGATGCTCATCGTGTCCCTGGGGCAGATGATCTTCGCGACCGCGCTCCCCACGATCGTCGCGGACCTCGGCGGGGTCGACAAGATGAGCTGGGTCATCACCGTCTATCTCCTCACCATGACCATCGGCCTGCCCGTGTACGGCAAGCTCGGCGACCAGATCGGACGCAAACCGCTCTTCGTCGCGGCGATCCTGCTGTTCCTCGGCGGGTCCGTACTCGGAGCCCTGTCGTGGAGCATCGACGTCCTCATCGTCTCCCGCGCCATCCAGGGCCTGGGGGGCGGAGGTCTGATGGTGCTGTCCCAGGCCATCGTCGCCGACGTCGTCCCCGCCCGTCAGAGAGGCCGGTACATGGGAGTGATGGGGGCCGTGTTCGGGCTCTCGTCGATCCTCGGTCCGCTCCTGGGCGGGTTCTTCACAGAGGGCCCGGGCTGGCGCTGGGCACTGTGGTTCAACCTGCCGATCTGCCTGCTCACACTCGCGGTCGCGGTTCTCTACCTGAGACTGCCCGCTCGCGGCACCGGTCGGAGGACCGACTGGCCGGGGACCGTGCTCATGGTCACGGGCACCACGGCGCTCATCCTCGTCTGCTCGTGGGCCGGCAACCGCTACTCCTGGACCGACCCGGTCATCCTCGGCCTCGCCGCCCTCTTCCTGGTCTGCGCAGCCGCGTTCGTCCGGGTCGAACTGCGGTCACCACACCCCCTGATCCCCATGACCCTGTTCGCCGAGCGCAACTTCGCGCTCTCCACCGCCGCCGGGCTCATCATCGGTATCGCCATGTTCGGGACCATCACCTACCTTCCCACCTACATCCAGATGGTCCACGGACTCGGACCCACCCACGCCGGCCTCATGATGACCCCGATGATGGCGGGGATGATGGGCACCTCCATCATCGTGGGCAACATCGTGAGCCGCACCGGCCGGTACAAGTGGTATCCCGTCGTGGGCAGCATCATCATGGCCGTGGGACTGTTTCTCATCAGCTCGCTCGAGGAGACGGACACCCTGCTCCACCTCGGGGTCGTGCTCTTCGTCTTCGGTTTCGGTCTCGGCCTGTGCATGCAGCTGCTCGTGCTGATCGTCCAGAACTCGTTCCCCGTGTCGATGGTCGGCACCGCCACGGCGTCCAACAACTTCTTCCGCCAGATCGGCGGAACCCTGGGATCGGCCATCGTGGGGTCGCTCTTCGTCAGTCGTCTTTCCGATCTCATGGGAGTTCGCATCCCGGCCGCGGCGGCGGCGATGGGACCGGAAGGGGCCGAGATGGCCACGTCGTTCTCGAACGGCTCCGGAGCGGCCAACTCGATGAGTCCCGAGATCCTCGCCGGACTGCCCGGGCCGCTCCACGACGCGATCGTGGGTTCCTACAACGACGCCCTGGTGCCGATCTTCCTCATCGTGGTCCCCCTGCTGGTGGTCGCCACCGGATTGCTGCTGTTCATCCGCGAGGACCCGCTCAAGGAGACCGTCGACTAGCCTCGCCCAGGCACGACCAGGACCACCCGCTCAGCCCTCACGGTGACGGTGGTCCGGGGTGAGAACACCGACACGCGATCCACATCCGCCGCAACCACGCCGTTACACGACGGCGATAGTTTTCCCGGCGTGCAGACTCCCCGAGAGACCGTCCTGCGATTCCTCGCCGCCCCGACCGACGTGGGCACCGGGAACCAGGTTCACACAGGCCGCATCCTCGAGTGGATCGACAAGGCCGCGTACGCCCAGGCCGCGGTCTGGTCGGGTGGCTATGCCGTCACCGCCTACGTGGGCAACGTCCGCTTCTCGCGGCCGATCGAGGCCGGGCAGCTCGTCGAGGTGTCAGCGCGCCTCGTCCACACCGGGTCGAGTTCGATGCACATCCAGTGTGATGTCCGGGCCTGCGATCCCGTCGCGCTCGAGTACCGCCACTGCGCCGAGTGTCTCGTCGTCTTCATCGCCATGCGTGAGGGCAGACCCACCCCCGTGCCGTCCTGGCGACCCGCCTCCCGGTTGGAGGTGCACGAGTCGGAAGAAGCGGTGATGCGTATCGCGCTGCGCAAGGACATCGAGGACGCCATGGCGCAGCAGGACTACACCGCCGAGGGGACCGCACCCCGGTCGACCCTGCGGTTCCTCGCGGCACCCGCTGACGTGAACTGGGGTGGCAACGTCCACGGTGGGCGGATCATGTCGTGGATCGACGACGCCGCGAACCTCTGCGCGACCCACTGGTCGGGCACCCCGTGCACCTCCGTGTACGCGGGCGGCGTGCGGTTCTACCACCCGGTGAGCATCGGTCACGTCGTCGAGGTCGAGGCCCGGCTCCTGCACACCGGTCACGAGACCATGCACGTGTCCGTTCACGTCCGGTCCGGTGAGCCCACATCGCCGGACCGGGTCCTGACGACCCACTGTCTGGCGGTGTGCGCGGCGCTGGGTCCGGATCTCACACCCACCCCGGTGCCGCACTGGACCCCGAAGAGCGCGGAGGACCACGCTCTCGACGCGCACGCGCGACACCTCATCCGGCTGCGGGGACGGGGCCGGGTCGTCGGGGTCGCGTGAGCGAGGGCCACCGCAGACGACGCGCGAGAGGCCCCGACGAGGAGAACACCCGGAGCATGACGCTCCGGGTGTTCTCGTGTGTACCCCCGATGGGATTCGAACCCACGCTACCGCCGTGAGAGGGCGGCGTCCTAGGCCGCTAGACGACGGGGGCTCAGGACGCGGTTCCGCTGAGGGAACCACTGCAGTGAGCGCTGTGCGCGCTCAGCTGGCCTACCAGGACTCGAACCTAGAACGACGGTACCAGAAACCGCTGTGTTGCCAATTACACCATAGGCCACTGTATTCACTTGTCCGCCCGTGCGGGGCGACCTCGAAGAGACTATCAAAGCACCGAGGGTGAATAGCAAATCGCCTGGTCAGTCGGCGATCGGCGCGGCTCGGAGCCGGGCCAGGGTCAGCTCCCGACCCAGCAGCTCCAACGATTCGAACAGGGGCGGCGAGATGTGCGAGCCGGTCACCGCGACCCGGATCGGGCCATAGGCCTTGCGTGGCTTGATCCCGAGGCCGTCCACCAGTGCACCGGAGAGCGCCGCCTCGATCGCGGGGGTGGTCCACTCCGGTAGCGCGTCCAGCGCGCGCACGGCCGCGTCCACGACCTCGCGGGAGTCGGCCTTGAGGTTCTTGGCGGCGGATCCGGGATCGACGACGAACTCCGCCTCGTCCACCACGAGGAAGCGGATCAGGTCCCACGCGTCGGACAGGACGACGATGCGGGTCTGGAGCAGGTCGGCCACGACCGCCCACCGGTCTCCGTCCAGCTCGGGCGGCAGCGTCAGGCCGTCCTCGGACGGGTGCGCCTCGAGGAAGTCCCGCAGCCGTTGCGCGAACACCTCCGGGGGAAGCCGTCGGATGTGCTCGGCGTTGATCGCGTCCGCTTTCTTCTGGTCGAAGCGGGCGGGGTTGGCGTTGACCTGACGTACGTCGAAGGCCTCCACCATCTCCTGGAGGGAGAACACATCGCGGTCGTCCGACAGTCCCCACCCCAGGAGCGCCAGGTAGTTGAGCAGCCCCTCGGGCAACATCCCTCTGTCACGGTGCAGGAACAGGTCCGACTGCGGATCCCGCTTGGACAGCTTCTTGTTCCCCTCGCCCATGACGAACGGCAGGTGCCCGAACTCGGGGACACGCTCGGCCACCCCGATCCGCGTCAGCGCGCGGTAGAGCGCGATCTGCCGGGGGGTGGAGCTGAGCAGGTCCTCGCCCCGGAGCACGTGGGTGATCTGCATGAGCGCGTCGTCCACCGGGTTCACCAGGGTGTAGAGGGGGACCCCGTTTGCGCGGGTCAGCACGAAGTCCGGAACGGAGCCGGCCTTGAAGACGGTCTCACCGCGGACGAGATCGTCCCACCCCAGGTCCTCGTCCGGCATCCGGAGCCGGATCACCGCGCCACGCCCCTCATCCCGGTAGGCCTGCTTCTGCTCCTCCGTCAGATCGCGGTCGTACCCGTCGTACCCGAGCTTGGGATCACGCCCGGCCGCGCGGTGGCGGGCCTCGACCTCCTCGGCCGTCGAGAAGGACTCGTAGGCCTCTCCGGCGTCGACGAGCCTGCGCACCACCTCGAGGTGCTGGCCGCGTCGCTCGGACTGGCGGTAGGGGGCGTACGGTCCGCCCACCTCCGGCCCCTCGTCCCAGTCCAGTCCGAGCCACCGGAGCGCGTCGAGCAACGCCCGGTACGACTCCTCCGAGTCGCGTGCGGCATCGGTGTCCTCGATGCGGAAGACGAAGGTGCCGCCCGTGTGCCGGGCGTGGGCCCAGTTGAACAGCGCCGTCCTGACCAGTCCCACGTGGGGTGTGCCGGTGGGCGACGGGCAGAAGCGGACACGGACGTCTTGTGCTGTCATGGTCACCATCCTAGAGACGGTCCCGGCTCGCACCCCCGCGCAGGACCGGCCTAGGATCGGCCGGGTACCCGTGGTGCGCCCTTCGCGCGCGATCCACACCCGGTCGGAGTCGAGGAGGCGAGCCGTGGCGTCAGGGCTCCACCCCGACGCCGCGAGGCCTGTCACCGCTCCGGACTTCCTCCTGTCCCGCCCCACGGGCTCACTGCGCACCCAGGGATCCCTCCGTTCCTTCACTGATCCGGCAGACGCGGCGCTGGCCCTGAGATCCGGGGACTGCGGCCTGGTGGTGGGCGCCATGGGGTTCGAACCCGATGCGCGGGCGGCGTTGGTGGAACCCGACATCGTGGTCCGGACCGACGGCCCCCTCGAGCCCCCCGCCTACTTCCGATCGATCCGCACCCGGGCCCGCGTCGCCGAGGAGATCCCCTCCACGGAGGTCCACCGGCACCGCGTGGCCACCGCGATCGCCGGGATCCGCGCCGGCGGCCTGTCCAAGGTGGTGCTCGCCCGCGCGGTCCGGTTGGTCGCGCAGGACCCGATAGACCCCCACGCGGTGTGCGCGGCGCTCATCGATTCGAGCCCGTCGGCCGACGGGTTCCTGGTCGACCTGACCCCCGCCGGCGGGCGGCACGCCGGCGGGGTACTGGTGGGGTCGAGCCCGGAGCTGCTGGTGCGCCGCCGGGGCGACGCGGTGGAATGCCACCCCCTCGCCGGCTCCGCTCCCCGTTCCCGCGACACGTCCGAGGACCAGGCCGCGGGGCGCGCCCTGCGGGCCTCGGGCAAGGACGCCGAGGAACACGCGTTCGTCGTGGACTCCCTCGCGTCGGCTCTCGCCCCCTTCTGCCGGGAGCTACAGATCCCCGAGCGCCCCTCGCTCACCTCGACCCGCGAGATGTGGCATCTGGGGACCCGGATCCGCGGACGGATCGCGGACCCACGGACCACGGCACTCGACCTCGCATTGGCCGTCCATCCGACGCCCGCGGTGTGCGGGACCCCCACCGACGAGGCGAGGCGCGTGATCGCGGGCCTCGAGGGCGAACGCGGCTTCTACTCGGGGGCTGTCGGCTGGGCGGACGCCGGCGGCGACGGGGACTGGATGGTCAC
>NZ_JADDKI010000395.1:0-3545 GCF_015356725.1 Dietzia sp. SYD-A1 | reverse complement strand
GGTCGGGATCGACGGGCACCCGTCCGACGGTAGTCACACGGGCCGGACGACGCTCAGCGCCGGATCGCGGCGACCGCCCGGCACGCCAGGTAGATGACGAAGGAGATCGTGGTGACGAACACCGAGACCGGGACGCCGGGGGCGAGCGAGAGCAGCATTCCGCCGATCGCCGCGATCTGGGCGAACACGATGGTCAGGGCGATCGCCCGCCCGGGGCTCGACGTCACCGCGGCGGCGGCCGCGGCCGGGGTGATGAGCAGGGAGAGCACGAGCAGCGCTCCCACCACCTGAACCGCCTGGGCGGCCGCGAGCCCGACCAGGACCGCGAAGACGAGGTTGAGCGCGCGCACGGGAACGCCCCGGGCCTCGGCGACCTCGGGGTCCGCGGAGGAGAAGACCAGCGGCCGGTAGAGAGCGACCAGCGTGACGCAGATGATCGCCGCGACCACCGCCATCTGGATCACACCGTGTTCGGACACGCCCACGATCTGCCCGGTGAGCAGCGAGAAACTGGTTCCGGACCGGCCCGGGTAGAGGTGGATGAACAGCACCGCCATACCGAGCCCGAACGCCATCACCACACCGATCGAGCTGTCGCGTTGGGAGGCGCGCGTCCCCATCAGGCCGAAGATCAGCGCGGCCACCACCGATCCGAGGATCGCGCCCAGGCCGAGATTCAGGCCGAACAACAGGGCGGCGGCGGCCCCGGTCAGGGCGAGTTCGCTGGCCCCGTGCACGGAGAACGACATCTGCCGCATCACGATGAACGGCCCGATCGCCCCGGCCAACAGACCGAGTAGCGCGATCGCCACCAGACCGTAGATCACGAAGTCCTGACGCAACAGGTGTGCGGTGACCTCGGTGTCGGCGATCGACCTGGCGATCTCGAGTAGGCGGTCCATGCTCAGGCTCCGTGCGCGGGGTGGGCGTCGTCGTGGTGGGGATGACCGGCCGGCCAGGGTTCGGCGCACAGGTGCTGGGTGTCGCCCACCACGATGATCTGCCCGCGAACCCGCAACACCTCGACGGGTGAGGAGTAGAGGTCGGTCATGACCTCGCTGGTGAACACCTCATCGGGGGTGCCGATCCGGTGACGGCCGTCCACCAGGTAGACGATCCGATCCACCATCGGCAGGACCGGGTTGATCTCGTGGGTGACGAAGATGACGGCGGTGCCGTGCTCGCGGCGCCGGTGGTCGAGGACCGAGGCGACGGTGCGCTGGCCGGCGAGGTCCAGGCTCAGGAGCGGCTCGTCGCAGAGCATCACGCACGGATCGCAGGCGATGGCCTGAGCCACCCTGACACGTTGCTGCTCGCCTCCGGACATGCGTCCGAGGGGCTTGTCCGCCAGGCGACCCGCCCCCAGGCGGTCCAGCGCGTCGACGACCACCCGGCGCTTCTCGCCGCGGCCCGTCGGCCATCCCGGGCCCCAGCGGGTGCCGTCGATCCCGAGTCCCACCAGGTCGCGTCCGCGCAGGGTGATCCCGGGGTCGAACGCCTTCTGTTGGGGCACGTAGCCGAGGTGGGTCCCGCGGTCGCCCGCGGCGCGTCCGTCGACGAGGACCGTGCCGGAATCGGGCGCGAGTTCCCCGAGGAGCACCTTGAGCAGCGTCGTCTTGCCGGCTCCGTTGGGGCCGAGGACGGCGACGAACTCCCCTGCCCCCACCTCGAGGTCGAGTTCGCGGATGAGGGTGCGCCCCCCTCGCGAGACCGTCACCGAGTCCAGGGAGACGACCGACCCGGGGCCGGGTCCGCCCCGGGTGTGGGCTGACACCTGGTCCGTGTCCACCGTCGTCAGTGCCCGCCGTCGTCGACCGGGGTCGCGCCGTCGAGCGCCGAGGACAGTGAGTCGACGATCTGCGTCATCCACTCGGTGTAGTCCAGGCCCTCGGGGAGGGTCTCGGTGAGGTCCAGGACGGCGACATCCGCCGATTCGGCCGCGTCCCGCACCCGGGCGGTCACGGAGGTCTCGGTCTGGGTGTTGAACGCGAGGAACGCGACCTCCCGCTCGGACATCAGGTCGAGCATCGCGGACAGGTCGGCGGCGGAGGGGTCGGTGTCGTCCTCGATCGAGGCGAGGAACCCGCGCGGGGTCAGGTCGACCATGTGGGCGGCGTCGAACAGGTGGGCGCCGATCCGCTCGGTCTGGGCGTAGGGGAAGTGCCCGCGGTCGTGGATCTCGTCGAGTTGGGCCTCGAGCGGCGCGAGGGAGTCGGCGAACCGGTCGGCGTTCTCGCGGTACTCCTCGGCATTGGCCTCGTCGATCGCCGCCAGCTCCTCGGCCACGCGCTCGGCGACGGCGGCAGCGGTGGGCAGGCTGAACCACACGTGCTCGTTGGTGTCGGAGTCGTGCTCGTGGCCCTCGTGGGAGCCGGTCGTGCCGTGGTCGTCGTGCGCGTGGTCGTCGTGCCCGTGCTCGTCATCGTGGCCGTCCTCGGCACCGTGTTCGTCGCCGTGGTCGTGACCGTCGTGCGAGTGGCCGGCGATCGTCCCACCGGTCACCCGCTCGAATTCGTCGACCGCCCGGACCACGGGCACATCCCCGGCGTTCTCCAGCGCCCGGTCCACGAAGGAGTCGTACCCGGCACCGTTGTAGACCACGAGGTCCGCGCCGGTGACCGCGGCCGCATCGGCCGGGCTCGCCTCGTACGAGTGCGGGTCGGCGGTCGGATCGGAGATCACCGACTCCACGGTCGCGTTGCCGCCGGCGACCTGTTCGGCGATGTCGGCGTACACGCTCGTGGAGGCGACGACGGTCGGTCCGGTGGCGGTGGCGTCGTCGCCGGAACCGTCCTCCGACCCGCAGGCGGTCAGGACGGCCCCGCCGAGGAGCGCGGCGGCGGCGAGCGCCGCGGCCCGGGCCGATAGGGGCGTGCGGGACAGACTGGGTGACGACATGGCGAAGACCGCTCTCGTAGCAATGGGAACCGTTGTCGTTAATTCTATGCCGCCCCCGGCCCCGGGGTCGATCAGGGCCCCGGTCTAACCCCGGAGTTCGGCGAGGCGCGCGAGCAGCCCCACCACCGCGGGGATGTCGGCGACGCGGTAACCGGCGGCGGTCTTTCCGTCGCCGACCTTGACCCCGATGTCCCCCTCGCGCAGGCGTGCGAAGCCGCGTTCGTCCGTCACGTCGTCGCCGATGAAGATCGCGATCTCGGCCCCGGTCTGCTCCACGAGCCGCTCGATCGCGGCGCCCTTGCTCGCCTCGCGGACCGCGATCTCCACGACGTTCTTGCCCTCGGTGACGAAGACCCCGTCGAAGGCTGCGGGCCCGGCCATGGCCTCGGCCATCGCCGCGCGGCGCCGGTCCGGGTCCTCGACGGGGCGGACGTGGAGGACTGCGGCCGTGGGCTTGGGCTCGACGTGTGCGCCGGGGGTGTGCGAGACGATCTCCTCGAGCGCGGAACCCACTCGGGCGAGCCGCGCGAGCTCGTCGTCGTCGAGGGGGGTGTCGAAACCGCCCTCCCACTCGGAGCCGTGGCTGCCGACCAGGACCACCGGTGCGGTGGCGCCGCTGACCTGGGCCAGGGCCGCGCGGTTGCGGC
>NZ_JADDKI010000003.1:0-7374 GCF_015356725.1 Dietzia sp. SYD-A1 | reverse complement strand
GAGTACCGGCCCGGGCGGCCATCTCGGCTCGTTCGGAGGAGACCCAGGTGAGTGCTACATGACGGTCGACAGACGCCCCGGTGGCGTTCTCGAGCTCCGGGGGGTCGCCGGGGGCTACGGCGGCGCCACCGTGGTCCGAGACCTCGATCTGACCGTGGGCTCGGGCGAGGCGCTGGCCGTCCTCGGTGCCTCCGGGTCGGGTAAGACCACCGTCCTGCGCATGATCGCCGGGCTCCACCCCGTCTCGGCGGGGCGGATTCTCGTCGACGGTCGCCGGGTGGACCCGCTGCCCGCCCAACATCGCGGGATAGGTCTGGTCCCGCAGCAGGGCGCCCTGTTCCCGCACCTGTCGGTGGCCAAGAACGTCGGGTTCGGACTCGTGCCGGTCGACCCGCTGGCGCGATGGCGGAGCCGGAGGGAACGCGCGGCCCGGGTGCGCGAGGTCCTGGACCTCGTCGGGTTGGCGGACCGCGCCGACGACCGCCCTTCCCGACTGTCCGGCGGTCAGCAGCAGCGGGTCGCGCTGGCACGAGCTCTCGCCCCGGGTTCGGGCTTGATCCTCCTGGACGAGCCGTTCAGCGCTCTCGACGCCGCCCTACGGGGGCGGGTCCGCGCGGAGGTCTCGGCGCTGCTCGCGGAGTCCGGCGCGACGTCGGTCCTCGTCACTCACGACCGCGCGGAGGCGCTGGCCACCGCTGACCGGGTGGCCGTGCTCATCGACGGTCGTCTCGCCCAGGTCGACACTCCCGAACGGCTCTACTATCACCCGGTCAGTCGTGAGGTCGCCCAGCTCGCGGGAGAGGTCGTCCTGCTCCCGGCCGCCGCGGACGGCGGGGTCGCGCAGACCGCGATCGGCACCGTCCCGCTCGACTCGCCCGCGCACGGCGACGGAACCGTCCTGTGGCGCCCCGAGAGCCTGGCGGTCCGACGGGTCGGAGCAGAGGGTCACGGAGTGTGCACGGGCGTGGAGTTCGTCGGCGCGTCGACCCTGGTCCGGATGCGCTTCGACGGGACCGGGCAGAGCTTCGCGGTCCCCGTCTCGGGCGGCCGGATCGTCGAGGTGGGGGACCGGGTGGAGGTGACGCCCTCGCGGCCCGCCGTCTTCCACGCCGGGCCGCCGACCCCCGGCTGATCAGCTCTCCGTGGCCGCCCATCCCAGGGTCCGTTCGACGGCGTCGTTCCACCGACCCCACAGGCGTGCGCGCTCGTCCTCGGCCATCCGCGGCTGCCATCGCCGGTCCTCCCGCCACAACTCGCGGAGCCGGTCGGGGGAGTCCCACTGGCCCACCGCGAGACCCGCGGCGAACGCGGCGCCCAGCGCGGTGGTCTCGGTGACCTCGGGTCGGATCACGTCGATGCCCAGGATGTCGGCCTGGAACTGCATCAGGTAGTCGTTGACCACCATCCCGCCGTCGACGCGCAGCGCGTCGGCGGTCTCACCGGCATCGGCGGCCATCGCGTCGGTCATCTCGCGGGACTGGAAGGCCGTGGCCTCGAGCGCGGCTCGCGCCAGGTGTGCTCGCGTGTGGAACCGCGTCAGGCCCACCAGCGTCCCGCGCGCGTCCGGACGCCACCGCGGGGCGAGGAGCCCGGAGAACGCCGGCACGAGGTAGCAGTCGCCGTTGTCCCGGAGGGATTTGGCGAGATCCTCGGTCTCCTCGGCACTCGAGATCACCCCGAGGTTGTCCCGCAGCCACTGCACCAGCGAGCCCGCCACCGCGACGGAGCCCTCCAGGGCGTACACGGGGTCGGCGTCCCCGAGCTGGTAGCAGACGGTGGTGAGCAGACCGTTGTCACTGAACTGGGGCGTGGTGCCGGTGTTGAGAAGGAGGAACGCGCCGGTCCCGTAGGTGTTCTTGGCATCGCCGGGGTCGAAGCAGGTCTGGCCGAACATGGCGGCCTGCTGATCACCGAGGATCCCCGCGATGGGGGTGCCGCCGAACATTCGTCGCTCGGTCACGTGACCGATCACCCCCGAGGACGGCACGATGTCGGGCAGCATCGCCCGCGGCACCCCCATCTCGCGGCAGAGCTCGTCACACCAGTCGAGGGTCCGCAGGTCCATGAGCAGGGTGCGCGAGGCGTTGGTGACGTCGGTGACGTGCAGGGCCGGTTCGCCGTCGGTGCCGCCGCGGCGGCCACCTGTCAGGTTCCACACCAGCCACGAATCGATGGTCCCGGCCAACAGCTCTCCGGCCTCGGCCCGCTCCGTGCCCCGCCGCCCCTCGGAATCGAGGTGATCGAGGATCCAGCGGATCTTCGGACCCGCGAAATACGTGGACAGGGGCAGTCCGGTGGCGTCCCGGAACCGGTCGTCTCCGTCCGGGTGCGCTGCGGCCAACCGGGAGCAGATCCCGGAGGTCCGGGTGTCCTGCCAGACGATCGCGTTGTACACCGGTTCGCCGGTCTCCCGCTCCCACACCACCACGGTCTCCCGCTGATTGGTGATCCCGATCGCGCTCACCAGTGCCGGTTCGAGATCGGCGTGGCCGGCCACCTGGGCCATGGCGGTGCGCACGTTCTCCCAGATCTCCAACGGGTCGTGTTCCACCCATCCGGCCCGGGGCAGGATCTGCCGGTGTTCGACCTGGGCGGTCGCCGCGGGCACCGGCAGGCCGTCGTGGTCGAAGAGGATGGCCCGCGAGGACGTGGTCCCCTGGTCGATCGCGAGGATGAAGGTGTTACGCGTCACGTCGCCAGACTACGTCCGGCCGGGCGTAGAGTCGGGCGCGACCGGCCGGAATCCGATACCCGGCCCCGGAGGGAGCACGATGCCCACGAACAGATCCAGGTCCGTACTCGGCCCGGAACGCCGGGTCGAGGCGTGGCGGAAGCTCTCCGAGGAGTCCTTCGACCTCGTGATCGTGGGCGGGGGCGTGGTGGGCACCGGCAGCGCCGTCGACGCGGCGACGCGCGGCCTGAGCGTGGCGGTGGTGGAGGCGCGCGACTTCGCCGCCGGTACCTCCTCGCGCAGCTCCAAGATGTTCCACGGGGGGCTCCGTTACCTGGAACAACTCGACTTCGGGCTCGTCGCGGAGGCCCTCCACGAGCGCGAACTCAGCATGACCCGACTGGCCCCGCACCTGGTCAAGCCCCTGAAGTTCCTGTTCCCGCTGACCCGCCGGTTCTGGGAACGCCCCTACATGGCCGCGGGGTTCGTCCTCTACGACCTCATGGGCGGCGCCAAGAGCGTCCCGCCGCAGAAGCACTACAGCCGCGCGGGTGCGCACCGGTTGGCCCCCGGTCTTCGCGAGGACATCGTGGTGGGCGGCATCCGGTACTGGGACACCCTGGTCGACGACGCCCGTCACACCCTCACCCTCGCCCGGACCGCGGCGCTCCACGGTGCGGTGGTCGCCAACTCCACCCAGGTGATCGGGTACCTGCGGGACGGCGACCGGGTGACCGGGGTGCGGGTCCGCGACGCCGAGAGCGGAGCGGAGACCGATGTCCGCGCCGAGGTGGTGCTCAACGCGGCCGGGGTGTGGACGGACCATCTGCAGGAGATGTTGGGGGAGGTGGGCGGTTTCACGGTCCGTGCCTCGAAGGGGGTTCACATCGTGGTGGACCGCGACAAGGTCGACTCCGAGGCGGCCCTGATCCTGCGGACCGAGAAGTCAGTGCTCTTCGTGATCCCCTGGGGCGAGTACTGGATCATCGGCACGACCGACACCGACTGGCAACTCGACCTGGCCCACCCGGCGGCGACGGGGGCGGACATCGACTACATCCTCGGACACGTCAACGCCGTTCTCACCACCCCGATCGATCGAGACGACGTCCGCGGCGTGTACGCGGGCCTTCGCCCCCTGCTCTCGGGCGGGGCCGACTCGACCGCCAAGCTCTCACGGGAACACGCGGTGATGCGCGCGGCACCCGGGGCCGTGGTGGTGGCGGGCGGCAAGTACACCACCTACCGGGTCATGGCGGCTGATGCGGTCGACGCCGCGGTGGCCGAGTTGGGGCCCGAGCGCGCGGAGACCGTTCCGGCCTCGACCACCGATCGCATCCCGCTCCTCGGTGCCGACGGCTACCCGGCGATGGTCAACCGCGCGGACCGGATCGCGGACGATTACGAGATCAGGGAGGAACAGGTCCAGCACCTGCTGGGTCGGTACGGTTCGCTCCTCGAGGACGTGCTCGATCTGGCTGCGGACCGCCCGGATCTGCTGGAATCCCTCGTCGGCGCCGACCGCTACCTGCGGGTGGAGGTGGTCTACGCCGCGCTGGCGGAGTCCGCGCTGCACCTGGAGGACGTCCTGGTGCGCCGCACCCGGATCTCGATGGAGTACCAGCACGGAGGCGTGGCCTGTGCTCGAGAAGTCGCCCAACTCATGGCGGAAGTGTTGGACTGGGGTCCCGACCGCGTCGAGCGGGAGGTCCGGATGTTCGAGCAACGGGTCGAGGCCGAGCGGGCGAGCCAGGTGACGGAGTCCGACGACGAAGCCGATCATTTCCTTCGCGGCGTCCCCGAGATCCGCGAGTTCCTGGTGGAGGCGACCGTCGATCCCGCCGTCGCCGAACCGGTGGTCGACCACCCGGGCTGACCGGGCACGAACCCCGCGGGGGAGGGACGCAGTCCTGACGGCGCTCCCCGCATGAGACGTCGGCGCCGCCCGGGTGGGCGGCGCCGACGTCTCATGCGGGCGGGTCAGCGGATCACTTGATCTCGCAGAGCACCGTGCCCTGGGTGACCGCGGCTCCGGCGTCCACGGAGAGGTCGGTGACGACGCCGTCCTTGTGCGCGGTGACCGGGTTCTCCATCTTCATGGCCTCGAGGACGGCGATGAGTTCGCCGGTCTTGACCTCCTGGCCCTCCTCGACGGCCACCTTGACCACGGTGCCCTGCATCGGGGCGGAGACGGCGTCCCCGGAGGCGGCGGCACCGGCGGCCCCACCACGGGTGCGTGCCTTGGCCTTGCGGCGGACGGTGCCACCGTTATGGGATCCGCCGAAGGCGAGGTCGCCGGGCAGCGAGACCTCGACGCGACGGCCGTCCACCTCGACGACGACCTTCTTCCGCTCGACCGGCTCGTCGTCGTCGGCGGGGGCGCCGGTGGCGCTCCACGGCTCGATCGGGTTGTCCCACTCCTCCTCGATCCACTTGGTGTAGACGTCGAAGCCCTTCCCGTCTCCCACGAAGGCGGGGTTGGCGACGACGTGGGAGTGGAACGGGATGACGGTGGCCATGCCCTCGACCGTGTACTCGGCGAGCGCGCGGGCCGACCGTGCCAGCGCCTGGTCGCGGTCCTCGCCCCAGACGATGAGCTTGGCGAGCATCGAGTCGAACTGGCCGCCGATGGTGTCGCCCTGCTCGACTCCGGAGTCGACGCGGACACCCGGCCCACTGGGCTCGTGGTACGCCGTGATGGTGCCGGGGGCGGGCAGGAAGCCACGGCCGGCGTCCTCACCGTTGATGCGGAACTCGAACGCGTGGCCGCGCGGGGTCGGGTCCTCGGTGAACTCGAGGACCTCGCCCTCCGCGATCTTGAACTGCTGCAGGACCAGGTCGATGCCCGCGGTCTCCTCGGTGACCGGATGCTCCACCTGGAGTCGGGTGTTGACCTCGAGGAAGGAGATGGTGTCGCCCTGAACCATGTACTCGACGGTGCCGGCGCCGTAGTAGCCGGCCTCCTTGCAGATCGCCTTGGCGGAGTCGTGGATCCGCTTGCGCTGTTCGTCGGTGAGGAACGGGGCGGGGGCCTCCTCCACGAGCTTCTGGAAGCGGCGCTGGAGGGAGCAGTCGCGGGTGCCGGCCACGACGACGTTGCCGTGCTGGTCGGCGAGCACCTGCGCCTCGACGTGGCGGGCCTTGTCGAGGTACTGCTCGACAAAGCACTCGCCGCGGCCGAAGGCGGCGGTGGCCTCACGGGTGGCCGAGTCGAAGAGTTCGGCGACCTCCGACATCTCGTGGGCGACCTTCATCCCGCGCCCGCCGCCGCCGAAGGCGGCCTTGATGGCGATGGGCAGGCCGTACTGCTCCGCGAACTTCACGACCTCGTCGGCATTGGCGACGGGGTCCTTGGTACCGGCCGCCATCGGCGCGTTGGCCCGCTCGGCGATGTGCCGCGCGGTGACCTTGTCGCCGAGGTCACGGATGGCGTTCGGCGGGGGGCCGATCCAGATCAGGCCGGCGTCGATGACGGCCTGCGCGAAGTCGGCGTTCTCGGAGAGGAATCCGTACCCGGGGTGGATGGCGTCGGCGCCGGACTTGGCGGCGGCGTCGAGGATCTTGTCGAAGACCAAGTAGGACTCCGCGGAGGTGGTGCCTCCGAGGGCGAAGGCCTCGTCCGCCAGCTTGACGAAGAGGGCGTCGGCGTCGGGCTCGGCGTACACGGCCACGCTGGCCAGGCCGGCGTCCTTCGCCGCGCGGATCACACGGACGGCGATCTCGCCGCGGTTGGCGACGAGGACCTTGGTGATGTGAGAGCTGGCATGACTGGGCACTCAGGGCCTCCTGGTGATGGACGTCTCTTAGACCGGTGCGCCCGGTGGGGGACCGATATTCTCCAGCAGTCTAATGAGAGGCCCCCCTCATGTGTGGGATTGGGGGTCCGTGAGCTGCTCCGTGGGGTCGGGTGCTTCGGGACTCGGCCTCTCTGACCTGCTGTTCAGGCGCGAAGCTCAGGCCGCCACACCTGGTGTGCATGTATCCCGGCGTCCTCGAGGAGGCGCCGCAACAGCGGAAGACTGAGTCCGATGACACTCGACGGGTCGCCGTCGATCCGGTCGATGAACCACCCGCCGAGCGACTCGATGGTGAAGGCGCCCGCGCACTCGAGGGGTTCGCCGGTGCGGAGGTACACATCGAGGTCGGAGTCCGAGGGAGCGCCGAAGTGGACGGTGGTGTCGGAGGTGTCGGTCGCTCGCCCGGTGACGACGAGGGGCCCGTCCCCGGTGAGGTCGGCGAGCACGACGGCGTGGCCGGTGATGAGGACCCCGTGACGACCCCGCATCTTCTGCCACCGCGCCATCGCCCGTTCGTAGGTGTGCGGCTTGCCCTCGAGCCGACCGTCGACCAGGAGCATCGAATCGCAGCCCACGACGACGAGGGTGTCGGCCCCGGCCCCCCGGGCCTCATCCGCGAGCGACTCGCCCTCACGGTCGAGGACGTCCTGCGCCTTCGCCCGGGCCAGTTCCTCCACCACGCGTACATGCGGGGTCCCCTCGGCGAGAGCGGCCTGGAGCGCGTCCTCGTCGACCTGGGGGTGGCGGATGAGCGGGTCGACCCCGGCCTGCTGGAGGATCCGTAGGCGGGACGGGGAGGCGGAGGCGAGGACGACTCTGATCATGGGCCCAGCGTAGCCACGGCCGCGGACCCCCGCGGCGGGGCGACGGTGCGTGTGGCGGCGGGTGGGCGCGGTGGTGAAGGGG
>NZ_JADDKI010000039.1:0-2027 GCF_015356725.1 Dietzia sp. SYD-A1 | reverse complement strand
GATCCGGACCCGGCCCACGGGCAGCCGCGGACGCGCCACCCTCCCCGCCAGGGACGAGCAGAACTCGTGACCCGCGTCCTGCAGCAGTCTCGCCAGCTCCCGCGCCTCGGCGGTCCCACCCAGGACGAGGATCACCGCTCCGACCCCGGCGGCAGGGACGGCATCTCCGGCGCGCCCTCGCGGGCCAGCTCCAGCAGGGCGTCCAGGTCGAGGTGCTCCACCGCCAGATCACCCAGCAGGTCCAGTCGCCTCTCGCGTGCGGCGGCGAAGTCCACCCCGGAGGGTTCGCGGACCCGGCCGACGCGGGCCGCCACCTCCGCGAGGTAGGCCTGACGGAACCCGTCGGACTCGAGGCTCCCGTGCCACATGGTGCCCGCCACACCGTCGCGCCTCGCGCCCCCGAGGAACTCGGGGTCCGCGCCGAGGCCGATCCGCCCGTGGTGGATCTCGTACCCGGCCGCCGCGTGACCGAGCGCCTCCCCGGTGGGCAGACGCAGGACCTTCTCCGGCCCGAACTCCGTCTCCACGTCCAGCAGCCCGAGCCCGTCGACCTCCGCGCCCTCGGGACCCTCCACCCCCTCCGGGTCCCGGACGAGTCGGCCGAGCATCTGGAAGCCACCGCAGATGCCGAACACCGACCCCCCGGCGTGGGCGTGGTCGATCACCGCGCGGTCCAGACCGCGGGAGCGGAGCCAGGCCAGGTCGTCAATCGTCGCGCGCGTGCCGGGCAGGACCACCAGGTCCGCGCCCCGGACGGTCCGGGGGTCGGTGACGAACTCCACGTCGACGTCCGGCTCCAGCCCCAGCGCGTCGACATCGGTGAAGTTGCTGATCCGGGGCAGCCGGATCACGGCGACCCGCAACGCCCGGCCGGGGTCGGCGCGGCGACCGCCGATGTCCAGCGCGTCCTCGGAGTCGAGCCACACGTCGGGGCTCCAGGGCAGCACTCCGTGGACCCGCCGTCCGGTGAGCGCCTCGAGGTGGTCCAGCCCCGGTGCGAGGAGCGAGGGGTCACCGCGGAACTTGTTGACGACGAAGCCTGCGACGAGCCGCTGGTCGGCGGCATCCAGTAGTGCCACCGTGCCGTACATCGCGGCGAAGACCCCGCCGCGGTCGATGTCGCCCACCACGACCACCGGCATGTCGGCGTGACGGGCCAGGCCCATGTTGACGTAGTCACCGGCACGGAGGTTGATCTCGGCAGGACTGCCCGCGCCCTCGCACAGCACCAGGTCGGCCCGGTCGGCCAGGTCGTCGTATGCGGCATGGGCGGCGGTGGCCAGATGCACGCGACCGTCGACGAAGTCCCTGGACGAGACCGTCCCGGCGGGGCGGCCCATCACCACCACGTGGCTGCGCCGGTCGCCGCCCGGCTTGAGCAGCACCGGGTTCATCGCCACCTCGGGCTCGGCGCGTGCCGCGAGGGCCTGGATCCACTGCGCGCGGCCGATCTCCCCGAAGCCCGCCGGACCCCGGACGACCATCGAGTTGTTGGACATGTTCTGCGCCTTGAACGGCGCGACCCTGATGCCCCGCCGGGCGAACGCCCGGCACAGCGCCGTCACCACCACGCTCTTGCCGGCATCCGACGTGGTGCCGGCGACGAGGAGGGAGGCTGCCATGGGGATCGATCCTAGCCGCGCCCTCCCCCGCCCCCGCCGAGGTGCTCCGCCGACGCGACGACGGGCCGCGACGGTTAGGGGGACCCCGCGTTCCTGCTGGTGACACGCCCGCCAAATGCCCAGCTCAGAACGTATTTGAGATCACTGCGGACAAATGCGCTACGGCGGTTCGCAATATGGCACGCTCGGCCTCGTGCAGTTGTCCAGGTTCTCCGATCTCGCGCTCCGCGCCCTCATGCGTCTCGCCGTGGCCGACGGGCGCGGGGACCGGATGACCGCCGGGGGCATCGCCGAGTCGGTGAACGCGTCGACGAGCCACGTGGCCAAGACCGTCTCCCGGCTCGTGGAGCTCGGCCTCGTCGAGTCCCGGCGGGGCCGGGGCGGTGGTCTCGCGATCACCGAGGC
>NZ_JADDKI010000394.1:0-979 GCF_015356725.1 Dietzia sp. SYD-A1 | reverse complement strand
GGCGGGGAGAGGGGCCCGGTGCCACACCAGGTGACGACGACGAGGTCCCCACCCGTGCGCGGTGCCGCTGCTCAGTCCGCGCGTCGGGCGGCCGCGTCGTCGTACACCGGTTCGAAACTACACCGCTGTGACCCCAAAATTCACTTCCGTAGCACTTGGTTTCACGCGTTTCTTAGCTACCATTGACCACGTTCGTCACATTCGTCCCAGTGGTCGCAGCGCTCGCGGCCGCCGGGAAGAAGTGTTCCGCAGCGGGATCCGCGAGACACAGACCTGATCTGGAGAAGCCCTTGAGAACACGACGCCGCCCCCTGAACGTCAGCGGTCGACGCAGGACCCTCGCCCTCGCGGTGGCGGTCGCGGCGTCCGTCGTCACGCCCCTCGCCGTGTACGGGGCGGACCACCTGGTCGAGTCCGGAGACGACATCGCCGCCACCGCGGGCACCGCCGTCCCCACTGGGACGGCCGAGGTCTCCCTGTCCGACGCACCCGCCGCGGCGGGTGTGGACACCGACATCGCGGTGGGCTCCGCCCCGGTCAAGGAGGTCACCTCCGAGACCCCGTTCTCGATGGTCGGCGTCACGTGGAAGGGCTACAACCCGCAGGCCGTCGCGGCCCTGCGTGCCAAGAACCCGGACGGCTCGTGGGGCCCCTGGTACGAGGCGGAGTCCGTCGACGACGAGGGTGAGAGCACCACCGGCAGCGGCGGCACCGAGCCGGTCTTCCTCGGGGTCGACACCACCACGGTCCAGATCAAGGTCTCCGGCGTCGACATCGCGGACACCTCGCTGGCCGACGCGCCGCAGAGCACCGAGTCGGACGCCGCCGAGACCGCCGACACCGAGGACGCTGCCGACACCAAGGACGCCGTGGACGCCGAGACCCGGAGCTCAGAGATCGAGGCGGCCCCGACCCAGGACGACATCGCGGCCACCCGTCCCGCGGAACCCGCGCCGGCGCGGCCCGCCACGGACACCTC
>NZ_JADDKI010000393.1:0-1517 GCF_015356725.1 Dietzia sp. SYD-A1 | reverse complement strand
CGAGAGTGGCCGCCAGGGCCGCGGCCACCGGGCGGCGGGGTCGGAGACGAGAGGGCGCCGGGACGGGGGTGTTCATGCTGTGCACTCTGTCACGTCGCTCGCGACCGGAGGGGGCGAATGTGGCCGTCGTCGTCCCGTCAGTGGGCCGCGTCACCTCAGCAGCGTCGCAGCAGGGTTGCGTGGACTCGAGGGCGGTGTCCTACCGGCCCGCCGGTCCGGTCAGCTGAGTCCGAACAACCTCCCCGACAGTCCCAACGCCATGAGCAGGACCACCGTTGAGGTCGGTGGAGTAGCTGGGGTCCGGGTCCGGGTCCGGGTCCGGGTCCGGCCGGAGGGAGTCGGCCATGCCCCACATCGGCACGAGCACGGCCCGGCGTGCCCTCGGGTGTGACCGCGCGGCAAGAGTTCGATCGGCCCCGCGTGGCCGCTGACGGTGCGGTCCGGCCCCAGTGCCTCGCCGTAGGACCCCACGCGGTCGCCTCGGCGTGAGTGCGGCCACGGGCGAGAAGCGTCGACCCGGCCAGAGTCCAGCTTCTTCCCACAGGCCTCTGGCCTCTCCACAAGGGGGTGGCGACACAGCCGCTCGCCGGGGCCCGAAGCGTGCCCGGTGCGCAACAGTTCCCCCATGACTCCCGCACCCGGTGGCCCTCGACGTCGCGGCGATCTGCTGGCGGCCCACGGCACGCACCGGGTGACCAACGGATATCGCAGAGCGCACCACGGGATATGGGAACCGGCAACCACCGTCTCCACGCCGGTCACTCGGTTGGCTTCGGCGACACTGGCCTGCCCAGGCGGCGTGGCCACGGGGTGGTTGGCCGCCGCGGTCCACGGCCATCCGTGGGCGCCGGCCGCGTATCCGATCGAGCTGGCCGTCGGCAGAAAGCGGGTGCGCCGCGAGGGGATCGTCGCCCGCCGGTACGAGATCCCGGAAGATCAGGTCGAGAGCATCCTCGACGCCGACGGCGCCCCGCTTCGTGTGGCCAGCGCGGAGTGGGCGTTGTTCGACCTGGCTCGGTATTCGCCGAGGGCCGAGGCGTTGATCGCACTGGACGGTGCGTCACGGATGGGGCCGGGCCACGACATCCGACGATCTCTACCGACGCTGCTCAGCAGGCATCCGGGGTTGCGGGGGCGACGGATCGCGCTCGAGCGCTGTGCCCTGGTGGAGCCGATGGCCGAGTCGCCCATGGAGACGCGCCTGCGGTTGTTCCTTCTCGATCTCGGGCTGACCGGTTTCCGGGTGCAGTACCGCACCCCTGGCCTACCGTACCGCCTGGACTTCGCGTTCCCAGACCGCAAGATCGCGGTGGAGTACGACGGTGCCGGCCATCGCGACGCCGTCCAGCACGGTCGGGACGTGCGCCGATGGAACCGGTTACGCGCGGCAGGCTGGACGATCATCATCGTGACGGCAACGCTCTTCTATCACCGTCCCCGCGAGCTCGCCGCCCTCCTGCGCGACGCGCTGGGCTGAGTCGGCCTCTCGACACCGGTCGCGCCCGTCCCGCCTCCGC
>NZ_JADDKI010000392.1:0-1535 GCF_015356725.1 Dietzia sp. SYD-A1 | reverse complement strand
CCCCAGTACGAGGGGGGACCGGGGAAACTCGACGGCCAGACGGCGCGCCACCGCGCCGCCGATGCCGCCCGACGCGCCGGTGACCAGGACGGCTCCCGGCCGGCGGCCCGCGGTCATCGGAGATCGGTCTTGAGGATCTTGCCCGAGGCGTTGCGCGGGAAGGACTCCACGAACTCCACGGCGCGGGGGCGTTTGAAATTGGCCAGGTGCTCGCGGCAGAACCCGAGGACGTCCTCCTCGGTGAGCGACGAGCCCTCGCGGCGCACCACGAAGGCCTTGCCGACCTCGCCCATCCGGTCGTCCGGGACGCCGATGACGGCGGTCTCGACCACTCCGTCCAGGCGCGCGAGCGTCTGTTCGACCTCGGCGGGGTAGACGTTGAACCCGCCGGTGATGTACATGTCCTTGAGCCGGTCGGTGATGCGCAGGTTGCCGCGGGAGTCGATCTCGCCGACGTCGCCCGTGTGGAGCCAACCGTCGGGGTCGATGGTCGAGGCGGTGTTCTCCGGGTCGTCGAGGTATCCCTGCATGACCATCTCGCCGCGGGTGAGGATCTCACCCTTCTCGCCGATACGGATCTCCATGCCGGGGTAGGCGCGCCCGCACGTGGTGGCCACGGTGACGTCGTCGTCGTCCGCGGTGGTGGTGGTGATGAAGCCCATCGTCTCGGTCTGTCCATACGCGGTGAGTACCGTCTCCAGCCCGAGGTCGGACTGCATCCTCTCGACCAGGATCACCGGGACGACCGAGGCGCCGGTCACCGCCAGCCGAAGGGAGGACAGGTCGAACTCCTCCCTGTCGGGGGCGTCGAGGATGGTCTGGAAGATCGTGGGGGCGCCCGGGAGGACCGTGGCGCCCTCCTCCTGTACGAGCCGCATGGTCTCGGTGGGTGAGTACACGGCCAGCGGGATGACCGTCGCGCCGAAGAGGACGCAGACCAGGAAGCCGGCCTTGTAGCCGAAACTGTGAAAGAACGGGTTGACGATGAGGTAGCGGTCGCGCTCGGTGAGCCCGCCGTTCGACCCCCAGGCGCGCGCACCGGCGACGGTCTGGCGGTGCAGCGCCACCACGCCCTTGCTCTTGCCGGTGGTGCCGGAGGTGAACAGGATGTCGGCCACGTCGTCACCCGTCACCGAGTCGGCGCGGGCGTCGGCCTCCGCGAGCGCGGAGTCGGTGGCCTCCGCCTGCAGGTCGGTGAAGTCGACGACGGCGAGGTCGGCGTCCGCCGTGTCACCGCCGTCGAGGGGGATTCGCACGATCGTCCGCAGGTCGGTCTCGGTGGCGAGCGATCCGCCCGCGGCCGTGGTCAACTCGGCGATCCGCTCGGTGCCGAGGAAGGCGCCCGCCACGACCGCGGCGGTGGCGTGGGTCCGCTGCGCCAGTTCGAGCGTTTCGCTACCGGTGTAGCGGGTGTTGGCGGGGACCACCGTCCCGCCGGCGTACTGCACACCGAGCGCGGCCACGATCCAGTGGCGGGTGTTGGGCGCCCAGACGATCACCCGGCCGCCGGGTTCGAGCCCGCGTGAGACGAGGCC
>NZ_JADDKI010000391.1:0-4100 GCF_015356725.1 Dietzia sp. SYD-A1 | reverse complement strand
GTCCGGGCTCCTGCGGCGAACCGCCCTCGCCCGGCTCCGTCGGGTCGGCAGACGGCGGGAACAGCGAGTCGGTCCAGCGCTGCCACCCAGCGGTGAGCGCGTCGCGGTCGAGCCCCTCGCCGTAGTAGTAGTGGGTGACGGTCACCATGCCCCACGCGCCGTCGCCGCTGAAGAAGTGGACCCCCCGGTCGCTGCGGATCCCGAGATTCCCCGGTTCCGCCACCACCACTACGCCGTCGATCGGCTCGAGCCCCTCGGGTGTCAGGTGCACGGTGTCGCCGACCGCCAGCTGCCGGTCGATGCCCAGCGCGTCGTTGAACAGCGACCAGATGCCGTCCTTGTCGAGGTCGCTGAACGCGATGATCGACACGGTGGCCGGCGGCAGACCGCGGAAATGGTCGAAATAGCGTCGGAGGTTCGACAGGAAGCCGTCCCAGCCCCGGCTGTGGTACTCGGCCTCCCAGTCCTCGCCGGTGATCCCGCTGTGGATGAGCCGCAGCACTGCTCCAGAACCGTCGCGGCCCTCGACGAGGAATTCCACGACCTGCGGGTCCCCGTCCGCGGAGGACGCGTATCGCCGCCCGGGCTCCCATTCCCTGACCGTGGCCTCGGAGACGTTCCCGGAGCCGAAGTCGGACACCACGCGGGCTCCCACTCCCCCTTCCGGCGGGTCGAACCGGTGCGGTACGAACCAGCACGCCATGCCCTCACCCGTGGCCACGGCCTCCCACACCTCCTCCGGGGTGGCGTCGAGCTCGATGGACTTCTCGATCCGTTTGTGCTGGTCAGACATCGTTCTTCTCCTCTTGGTGCATTGCGGGACTGTCGGGCGAAGCGCTGTCGGGCGTGGAGCTGCGGGATGTGTGACTGCTGGACGGGGTGGGGCGGCCGGGTGCGGAGTCGCCGGGTGCGGAGCTGCCCGCGGTGTCTCCGGTCCCGGGCGGGACGGCGTGCATCCCCAGGACGAGGCGGTGTCGGCGGCCCCCCTCGGCGGAGTCGTCGTGGTATCTGGACACCAGCCTGGTGACGGCGTCCGTGAGTTCGTCCGCGAATGCCGCGCGGTCGGCCGGGGTGGCGAACCGCACCTCGCCGTCGAGGCCGAACGTCCCGACCTGCTTGCCGGTCCGGCGCGCGCCCCCCACCAGCTCACCCACCTCGCGCACCATGCGCGAGGCCAGCGCGAGCAGCCATCGTGGCGACGCCTGGTCGGGGTCGGTGCTCACGGCGGGCTGGACCCGCCCCATCACCCCCGGAGAGACGACGAACGACGACGACGAGGCCCTGAGGATCCGTTCGGTGACGTTGCCCCGCCGCCGCTCCTCGACCAGTTCGACCAGCCCGTGCTTCTCGAGTTGCCGCAGGTGATAGTTGAGCTTCTGCCTCGGGACGCCGAGGCGAGCCGCGAGCGTGGTGGCGGACCCCGGTTCGGCGAGTTCGGCCAGCAGACGAGTACGCATGGGGGCCAGCGCGGCGGTGGCCGCCTCCGCGCTGTCGATCACTCCGATGTCCTGCACGCCCGGCCTCCTGTCTCCAACGACCTCGAGCCCTCTCTCCTGCCCACCCTGCTACCGACAAACTTTCTTGTCAAGAAGGATTTCTCCGCCGGTGCGCGGTGAGGGTCACCGACAGCGGGGTGCGTACCGCGGGTACGGGCCACAACACACCGGACCGATGCAGCACTGGCCTACGCTCGGGTCCATGTGCATCCACCACGGCACCGCCACCCTCACCGGGCCCGTGACCCCTCCCGATCCCGCGCGAGAGGCAGCGCGCGTGCGCGCCCTGTGGGAACCGCTGGGTCTACCCGGGATCATCGACGTCCACACACACTTCATGCCCGAGCGGGTGATGGCCAAGGTGTGGGACTACTTCGACGGCGCCGGCCCGAAGGTCGGGCGGACGTGGCCGATCACCTACCGGGAGGCCGAGGACGAGCGGGTCGAGCGCCTGAGGTCCTACGGGGTCCTGGCGTTCTCATCCATGCTGTACCCGCACAAGGCGGACATGGCGGCGTGGCTCAACTCGTGGTCCGCGGACTTCGCGGCACGGCACCCCGACTGCCTGCACACCGCGACGTTCTTCCCCGAGCCGGCCGCCGGCGAGTACGTTCGGGACGCCATCGAGTCCGGGGCCCGGGTGTTCAAATCGCACATCCAGGTGGGCGAGTACGACCCGCGCGACCCACTGCTGGACCCCGTGTGGGGTCAGTTGTCCGAGGCGCGGGTGCCGACGGTGATCCACTGCGGCAGCGGCCCCGTGGCGGGGCCTTTCACGGGCCCGGAACCGATCGCCGGCGTGCTTGAGCGTTACCCGGAGGTGCCGCTGATCATCGCCCACATGGGCATGGGAGAGTACTCGGGGTTCCTGGACCTGGCGGAGAGGTACAGCGCCGTCTACCTGGACACGACCATGGCGTTCACCGACTTCGTCGAGGAGATCACCCCGTTCCCCGACTCCGAGCGCGGGCGGCTCGTCGATCTGGAGCACAAGATCCTGCTGGGGACCGACTTCCCCAACATCCCCTACCCGTTCGCGCACCAACTCGACGCGCTCGCGGGCCTCGGGTTGGGGGATGACTGGCTACGGTCGGTGTGGCACGGTAACGCCGCGAGGCTCTTCGACCTCTGACAGGTCGGGCGACGACTGGGGGGCCAGCTGGGGTTCCGGCTGGCGTTCCGGGGCCTCCGTCTGTTCCGGACGGAGCACGCCCCCTGACCGCGTGGGCTGGGAGGGGCCACCCGAGAGGATCCGGCGGCCGGACAACGCGCTACCCAGGGTCAGTTCGTCCGCGAATTCGAGATCCGCACCCATGGGCAGGCCCGAGGCCAGGCGGCTCACCACGAGTTCGGGGAACGGCCGCAGCAGCCGTGCGAGGTATGTCGACGTGGCCTCGCCGGTGGTGTTGGGGTCGGTCGCGATGATGATCTCCGCGATCTCCTCGCCCTCGAACTCCTGACCGACCCGCCTCATCAGGCCCGCGATCCGCAGTTCGTTGGGGCCGATGCCGTTGAGGGGGTCGAGCGCGCCACCGAGCACGTGGTAGAGCCCGCGGAACTCGCGGGTGCGCTCGATGGCCTCGATGTCCTTGGGCTCTTCGACCACGCAGATGAGAGTGGGATCGCGTCGCGGGTCCGAGCAGATGCGGCAGCGTTCGCCCGCCGCCACGGTGCCGCAGACCTCGCAGTAGGAGACGCCGTCGACCACCGCCTGCAGCGCCGAACGCAGCCGCTCCACCGACTCGGGCTCCGCCTGCAGGAGGTGGAAGGCCAGCCGCTGCGCGGACTTCGGACCGACGCCCGGCAGTTTGCCGAGCTCATCGATCAGGTTCTGGACTGGTCCCTCGTACATCGCCGTTCCTGTGCTGTGTTGGTGCCGGCGTCGGTTGCGACACCGGGAGGCGGGTTCCGGACCTCCCCGGATCCCGCCGGGCTCACATGCCCAGGCCACCCATCATGTCGCCGAGGCCACCACCGGAGGCCAGCGGGCCGAGCCGCGACTCCGCGAGCTGCTGGACCTTGGTGTGGGCGTCACCGAAGGCACCCACGAGCAGGTCCTGCAGAGTCTCGATGTCCTCGGGGTCCACGACCTTGGGGTCCACGGTGACCCCGGTGACCTCTCCGGTGCCGCGCATGGTGACGGTGACGAGACCGCCACCGGCCTGACCGTCGACCGTGGTCGCGGCGATCTCCTGCTGCGCCTGGGCGAGCTGGGCCTGCATCTGCTGGGCCTGCTCGAGGAGGGCGTTCATGTCGGGTCCGGGCTGCATGTCGGGTCCTTTCGGCTGGTGCCTCATCTGAGCCGGGGCGGCCCCGGTCGGTCGGGATCCAGGGTAACCGCACCCTCGGACAGCGTGCCCCGCCGCGCGGCGGGCCGAGCCGCTCAGCGCTCGAGTGGCCGGGCCCCGAGATGCTCCCTGAGTAACTGGAGCGCGATGTCCTCGCCGGTCCGGTGATCAAGGTTCTGGGGTCCGCTGCGGGCCTCGTCCACCATCTCCTCCTCGCTCACCGGGGGTGGCGGCGGGCCGTCGGGCTCCCCGGCCTCCGGCTCGGGCTCCTCCGGCGGCGGCGGGATGTCGTCGTACCCGCCCCCGGGCGCTCCAC
>NZ_JADDKI010000390.1:0-730 GCF_015356725.1 Dietzia sp. SYD-A1 | reverse complement strand
GAGTCCGCCCGGCCTCGAGTGCTGGCCCGGCTCGTCGTCGTCGCCCCGGCCGGGCCCGGCCGCCTCCCCGACCACGTGGTCCTCGTCCCCCTCGGCCGGGACCAGCGGTTCGCGAAACGAGATGTCCACCTGAACCGGTCCGGGGTGACCCGGGGCGGTCGCGGTGAGGATCGCGCGGCCGATCGCGCTGCGCCAGTGACGGTGTTCGGAGTCGGGGTCGCCGGCCGCGCCGAGTTCGATGACGGCGCGGGCGTGCGGACCGAACAACCCCACCTGGTCGATGGTCTGGTTGGCGCCGGTCCCCCGCAGTTCGGGAGGACGGTTGGCGGTCAGCGCGAGGATCGGCACGCCCGAGTGCGCGGCCTCGACCATCGCCGGATGGAGATTGGCCACCGCGGTTCCGGAGGTGACGACGACGGGGACCGGGCGCCTGGCCGCCGCGGCCAACCCCAGTGCCGTGAACGCCGCCGCACGCTCGTCGATCCGCACGTGCAACCGCAGGTGGCCGGTCCGCTCGGCGGCCGCGAGCGCGAGCGCCAGTGGTGCGCTGCGCGAACCCGGGCACAGCACCGCGTCGGTGATCCCGTGACGGATCAACTCGTCGACGACGACGCGGGCCTGGGCGGTGCTCGGGTTGCTCGCGCGGGGCGTGTTCGGGGCGGACCGGCTGGGGTTCATCCCCCCCAGCCTAGTTGTCACCACCGGTGACCGCCGGGTCGTCGTCGTGGGG
>NZ_JADDKI010000389.1:0-3687 GCF_015356725.1 Dietzia sp. SYD-A1 | reverse complement strand
GTGCGGGCATGACGATCCCTTTCGTCTTCCGACCACTCGGGCCGGAGAGAGCCTCGGCGTACAGAGGAGGAAGTACAGAGTGACATTTGAGGTCTCTTTGTAACTGAGGCTAGGCAGCAGTGCCCCTCGTGTCAACGCCCGCACGCCACCGTCCTGCTCAGAGCCCTCCCCGGCCCTCTCGCGCCCTGATTCGCTCAGGACCCGTCGGTAGGCCCCCTTCGCCCGCGGAGTTGCGGGCCCAGGTGCCTGCGGGCGAAGTCGCGCGCCACGTCGGGGTCGTCCAGATCGATCGTGGTGGACGGGGTGAGGACGAACGAGATCACCAGTCGGACGGCCACCTCGGCCGCCACCAGGAGTTCCTCGTGGGACCGCGAGTCGTCGAGACTGGAGGCCATCTCCGAGGCGAGGAACTCGGCACTGTTACTGACCAGGGGCTCGCCCCGCACCGTCAGGTAGGGGACGGCGACCTCGGGCTCGCTCTCCAGGAGTCGGTTGAGCAGGCCGTGGGCGCGCAGGGTCTCGACCGTGTAGAGGAACCCCTCGGTCAGCTTGGACTCCACGTCGTCGTAGCGGTCGATCTCCTGCTTCAGCCCGGCCAGGATGCGGCCGGTCTCGCGCAGCAGGACGGCGTTGATCAGTTCCTGCTTGTTGGCGAACCGGCGGTAGAGGGTCATCCGGGACAGGCCCGACCGCTGCGTGATGTCCCCCATCGTGGACCGGGTCACGCCGAAGGTCTCGAACTGTCGGACGGCTGCGTCGAGGAGCTTCTCGCCGATGTCGTCCGTCGTGCTGCTCGGCCCGTGGCGGTCCAGAGCTGCGCGGATGAAGGTCGCGGCGGTGAACGGGAGATTCGGGGGCATCGCTCGATTGTCCCCCAGACCCGGCGCTCGCGCGGAGGTGTGGCGTGACCGGTGGGGTCGGAACCGGATCGTGATGTCAGTCGCGGAGCGCCCGGCGGATGGCGTCGTCGATGCCTGTCCGCTCCCACCCGGCGGGAAACAGATCCGCGGTCTGGTCGGCGGTCACCATATCGTGGCGGAGGCTCTCGACCAACGCGCCGACGGTCGCGGGATCCGAGTCGACGACGGGGGACAGCCCCGCGGCGACCAGATCCCATGGCACCCCGAACACCGGGATGCGGAGGGTGGGCAGGCCCGCGACCCGCGAGAACCTGCGCAGCAGCGCGGGGTAGGTGAGGACCTCGCCGCATCCGAGGTCCCCGTGGCCGGAACGCGGAGCCCCCTCCAGCGCGTGACACAGGGCCTCGAGGACGTCGCGCTCGGCGATCGGCTCGACCCGGCTGCCGCGCATCCACCGGGGCACTGGTTGGACCGGCAACCGATCGCACAGTGTGCGCAGCATTTCGAAGCTCACCGAGCCGGCACCGAGGACGATGCCGGCCCGGAGGGTGAACACCGGCGTGGGTCCGTCCGAGAGCAGCTGTTCGACCTCGAGCCGGGAGGACATGTGCCGGGACAGCGTGTCGCCCGGGCCAGCTGACGGTGCGAGCCCGGAGACGTAGACGCAGCGACCGACGCCGGCCGCGGCCATCGACTCGCGCATCGCGGTGGCGCCCGCCGCGTCCTCGGACCGGAAACCCGGCCCGTGCCCCATACGGTGGACCAGGTAGACGACCGAGTCCACGCCGTCCAGGGCGGCGGGCAGGCAGTCCGGGTCGAGGACGTCGCAGTGGACCGTCTCCTCGCGGCCGCCCCGGTCGTGGGACGTCCGCTCGTGGGGCCCCGCCCGCCGGGGATCGGTGACACCGGCCCGGACGTGGTGCCCCCGGGCCAGCAGTTCGGGTACCAGGCGCGATCCCAGGTACCCACCCGATCCCACGACGAGCACGGTCATCCCGCGTCGAGATCCTGTTCGATGAGGGCGGCGATCTCGGCCACCGCGGCGGCGTCGTCCCCGCTCACCGTGACCTCGGCCCCCTTCTCGGCTCCGAGCGCCATGATGAGCATCGCCGAGGCGGCGTCGGCCTCCTCACCGTCGAACGCGATCTCGATGTCCGTGTCGTACTTCTCGGCGGCCTCGGCGATGATCCCCGCGGGGCGGGCGTGCAGCCCCTCGGCGGATCCCACGATGACGGTGGTGGTGGGCATGGTGTCTCCTCGTGACTGGTGGAGTGGCGGGTCGGCGGACCGACCCGCCGGAGAGCGGTCGGGTGGGGATCAGGCGGCGACGGCGACGGGCGCCGGTGCCGCGACAGGAGCGGGATCTCGACGGGCGCTCTTGGCCAGGACCACGGCTGTGGTCGAGACCAGCATGCCCGCGAGGATGGCCACCAGGTAACCCCAGACCGGGTTGATGGCGAACACCACGAACAGACCGCCGTGCGGTGCGTACGACTCCACCGAGAATGCCATGATCAGCGCTCCGGTGACGGCACCGCCGGCCATCATCGAGGGGATCACGCGGATCGGGTCGGCGGCGGCGAACGGGATGGCACCCTCGGTGATGAAGCTGGCACCCAGCAGGAACGCGGCCCGGCCGTTCTCCTGCTCGACCTCGGTGAACAGGCGCTTGCGGACGACCGTCGCCAGGCCCATGGCCAGCGGCGGCACCATGCCGGCGGCCATGACCGCGGCCATGATGCGCAGCGAGGCCGGGTTGTCGGCGACCAGTCCGGCGGTGGCGAAGGTGTAGGCGGCCTTGTTGACCGGTCCGCCGAGGTCGAAGCACATCATGAGGCCCAGGATGACGCCGAGCAGGATCACCGAGGTCCCGCTCATCCCGCCCAGCCACGACTCCATGGCGGAGGTCAACGAGGCCAGCGGACGGCCGAGCAGCAGGAACATCAGCAGGCCGATCGCGAGCGATCCGAGCAGCGGGATCAGCACCACCGGCATGAGGCCGGACAGCCAGCGCGGGGTCTTCCACGTGGTCATCCACCGCACCAGGTAGCCGGCGAGGATGCCCGTGACGAGCGCACCGATGAACCCGGCGCCGAGGGTGGCCGAGAGCGCACCGCCCACGAAGCCCGGCGCGATGCCCGGGCGGTCGGCGAGCCCGTAGGCGATGTACCCGGACAGGACCGCGATCATGAAGCCCATCGCGGCCTGGCCTATCGCGAAGAGCACGGCGCCGATGTACAACCTCAGCCCGGCGTGGGTGAGCATCTCGGCCCCGGCGGTCCCGGCGGACACGATCTCACCGTCGAGGTACCAGACCTGGCCGGGCAGGTCGGCCAGCGTGAACCCGGTGGCCACCTCCTGCCAGACAAAGGCCACGTCGTATCCGGCGAACAGGAACCCCAGCGCCAGCAGGAGACCGCCCGCAGCGACGAACGGGATCATGTACGACACACCGGTCATCACCGCGCGCTGCAGGCCACGGGCCCAGTGTTCGTCCGACCCGGACCCGCCGGAGCTCGAGTCCCCACCCGATCCGGACGAGGCCGGGACGCGCTTGGCGTCGGGGTCGCCCGCGGCGGCGAGCGCCTCGTCGAGCACCCGCGCGGGGGAGTCGATCGCCTTCTTCACCCCGTACTCGACGACGGGCTTGCCCGCGAACCGGCCGCGGTCGCGCACGCCGACGTCGGTGGCGAAGATGACGGCGTCGGCGGCCTCGATCACCGCGGGGTCCAGCGGGGTGGACCCGGCCGAGCCCTGCGTCTCCACCTGCATCTGCACGCCCCGCCTGGCGGCCTCCTGGTCCAGGGAGTCGGCGGCCATGTAGGTG
>NZ_JADDKI010000388.1:0-6172 GCF_015356725.1 Dietzia sp. SYD-A1 | reverse complement strand
GCCCGGCAGCGGTCTCCGATCCCGGTCGCCGCGGCCGGTCTGATCGCGGGGCAGGGGGTCGTGCACCTCCTCCTGGCCTCCGGGCACACCCACTCGGCCACCCCGGGCGCCTCACACGCGGCTCTCGGCCACCACGTGACCGACCCCACCCTCGTCCGCGCCGCGATGGACGGGGCGGGATCCGGTCTCTCCCTCGGTCCGGCGGCGCTGCTGACCCCGGGGATGCTCGGCGCACACGCGGCTGCCATCCTCGTGACGCTCGCCCTCGTGGGGATCCTGTCCGGGACCCTGGCCTGGGTCGCGGCCCGGGTGACGCCGCTCCGGGTGGCCGCCCACCTCGTCGTCGTCGCCCCGCCCGTCTCCTCCTACGACGCCGACACCCCGCTCCACCGGTTCCTCCTGGCCCGCGGAGGCACCCGGGCGCCGCCCGTGGCTGTGTGACCCCACCCGCACCGGTACGCGCTCTCGCTGCCGGGCGACCTCACACACCACCTCAAGGACTGAACCACCCATGCGTACTCGCACCCACACCCGGGCCGTCTTCGCTGCGGCCACCGCACTGACCCTCGCCCTGACGACGGCGGCCTGCGCCTCCGACGACCCCGCCCAGACCTCCGTCGCCGCCGACCAGGCGACCAGCGCCGAGGCCGCGGGCGTCGTGATCCTGGATGACGGCTGGGTCAAGGCCACGGACACCGACATGTCCGGGGTCTTCGGCACCCTCCGCAACCCCGGCGACGTCGACCTCCACCTGACCGGTGTCTCCAGTCGGCTCGGCGGCCGTACCGAACTGCACGAGACCGTCCCCGGCGGCAGCGGGATGATGATGCAGGAGAAGGAAGACGGTTTCGTCATCCCCGCCGGCGGCGAGCTGGTGCTCGAACCCGGCGGTAACCACATCATGCTGATGGACCTGGACCAGCCCATCACCACCGGCCAGCAGATCACGCTGACACTGCAGTTCGCCGGCGGCGCCCAGGATGGGGGCACGGAGCAGGAGGTCACCGTCTCCGCGCGCGATTTCCGCGGCGGCGAGGAGGAGTACGTCGGGGACGACCACGGGGACATGGATCACGGGGGCATGAACCACGATGGCTGACCGGGCCCCCCGCCCCCTGTCGCGGCGGTCTGTCCTCACCCGCGGTGCGGGAGCCGTGGTGGGTGGAGCCGTGGTGGGTGGTGGTCTGCTCGGTGGTGCCGCCGGCTACGCAGGCCGGGGTCTGCTCGACGACGGGACCGCTCCCGACTGGAAGACCGTCGCCGACTCGCGGGTCGTGGGCGCCGCCACCGAGCCCTTCCACGGCCCCCACCAGGCCGGCATCACCACGCCGCCGCAGGCCCACGGGGCATTCATCGGGTTCGACCTCGCGACGGGGGCCACCCGCGCCGAGATCCAGGGTGTCCTGCGGGCGTGGTCACAGGACGCCGCCCGGCTCACCTCCGGCCGCGGGGGTCTGGCCGATCTCCAACCCGAGCTGGCCCGGGACCCGGCGCGGCTGACGGTCACGATCGGACTCGGTCCCGGAATGTTCGACGCGCTGCGCATGCCCGAGCGGCGGCCGGCGTGGTTGCGGCCGTTGCCGGCGTTCCCGCAGATCGACCAGCTCGAGGACCGGTGGTCGGGAGGAGATCTTCTGCTCCAGATCTGCGCCGACGACCCGCTGGTCGTCTCACACGCCGCCCGGACCCTCGCCTCGGGGGTTCGCGGCGTGGCCGAGCAGAAATGGGCCCAGCGCGGGTTCCGCAAAGCCGTGGGCACCGACCCGACCGGCAGCACCCAACGGAACCTGTTCGGCCAGATCGACGGCACCGAGAACCCCAGGCCTGACGACGTGGACTACGACCAGATCGTGTTCTCGGACGGAGCCGACCAGCGATGGATGCGGGGCGGGTCCTCACTCGTGCTGCGCCGCATCCGCATGACCATGGACACCTGGGAGGAGATCGACCGCACCTCCCGCGAGCTGAGCATGGGCCGGCGGATCGACACCGGTGCGCCGCTGACCGGAACCCACGAGCACGACCCGGCCGATTTCGACGCCGTCGACGACGTGGGCCTGCCGGTCATCCCGCCCGAGTCGCACATGGCCCGGGCCCGGCAGCGCCATCGCGGTGAGGCCATGCTCCGGCGGCCGTACAACTTCGACGACCCACCGGAGCCGGGGAAGATCAGCAACAGCGGTCTGATCTTCACCGCCTATCAGGCCGACCCGGTGCGCACCTATATCCCCGTCCAGCGGCGGCTCGCCGAACAGGATGCGCTCAACACGTGGACCGTCCCGATCGGGTCCGCGGTCTTCGCCCTCCCGCCCGGCGCACCGGAGGGCGGGTACGTCGGTCAGGGGCTGTTCGAGGGATGAGGTGACACGCAGCCGCCCCCGGCGATGAACCCCCGCGCGAGCATCGGCTCACGCTGGTGTCCATCGCCGGGGGCGGCGGTAGTCGGGAGCGGTTGGGTCAGCTGGGTCAGATCGCCGCGGCGATGGCGTCGGACATGGCCTGCTGGCCGAGGGCGGTGGGGTGGAACGCCGCGGCGTTCGTCGGCGCGCCCCCGAGGAAGTCGGTCCAGCGCTGGTCCGCCGGCGCGCAGGCGCTGCGGTCGACGTCGGAGGTGGGCAGCGCCGAGACGTGGCCGTTGCGCCGGGCGGCGGCGTCGACCGCGTCGTTGATGGCCTCGGCCACCCCGCGGGCCCACTGGACGTCGGCGGGGTTGAGCTGGTCGGTGAAAGAGCAGCTCCCGCCCTCGGCCGGCATGAGCGGCAGGTACTGGGTGGCCACCACTGTGGCGCCCGGCGCGCGGTCCGCGATCGCCGCGTAGACGTCGTCGATCTCACCGCCCTCGCCGAAGGTCTCCGCGATGGTGGCCGCGATAGTGGTGCCGATGGCGGTCTGGCAGTTCGGCACGGAGGCGAACGGCCCCTGCTTGGTGATGCACCCGACGATCGTGCCGAAGCCGACGTCGTTGCCGCCGATCGACAGTGTGACCAGGTCGGTGGTCGAGTCGAGGGCGTCGAACTGCGGCGGGACCCCCGAGCGCTGCGATGCGGTGAGGTCGGGGATCTGGGCTCCCCCGCAGGTGGCGTCGGTGAGCCCGCCCACGGCGGGGTTGGTGCCGAGGACGCTGGCGTAGTTGGTCGCGCTGCGGCCGCACGCCTGCGCGGTGGCGCCGTCCGCCAGCTCGGTCTGGTCGCCGAAGGCCGCGTACGAATCACCCAGTGCCACGTAGTCCGCGTAGGCGGGCTGGGCGAGGGAACCCAGCGACCCGGACGCCGGCAGGGGCGTCCCGGCCGTGGACCCGAGGGAACCGGCGGCGATCGTGCCGTCCGTCTGGCTGGTGGACTGGGTGGAGGGCTGGGTAGTGGACTGTGCGGCGGCGACGGGCGCGGCCGCCAGCGCGAGGGACGCGGCCAGAGCGAGGGACGTGGTGAGGGTGCGTGCGCCGGTGGAGCGGCGGCGGAGGGGAGTGGGCATCACCGCAGTGTGCTACCCCGGCCGCCTCCCCGTTTGATAGTTGCAACAACTAAGCAACTTCTACTTCCGCGCCCTGCTCTCACCGACCGGCGTCGTCGCTACCCCGAGAGTGCGGACACCACGCGGCCGGCCACGTGCGCGTGCCCGGCGGACGTGGGGTGGACGGGCACGGACGAGGTCTGCAGGCCGGTGAAGTCGACCCAGCGGGTATACGGGGGTGTGCACATCGAGTGCCCGGGCTCGTCGGGGATCACGACGGTCGCGCCGTTGCGCAGCCCCGCGTCGCGGACCACCCGGTTGATGCCCTCCTGGAACCCGCGGACCTTGTCCCGTTCGGCTTCGGAGATCCCGATGAACGGGGCGCAGTCGGGGGAGGAGAGCAGGGTCTGGTCGTCGGGGATCGCCGAGAGGTAGCCCACGGTCACCACGCGGGCGGCGGGGGAGCGCCGGGCGATCTCGCCGTACACCGAGTCCATCCTCGCGTCGAGCGCTTCGAGAGCGCGGGCGGCCTGGCGGTCGATCACGTCGGAACACCCGGCGGTGGCGTCGAAGCCCTCGGCGAGCCCAGAGGTGACCGAGTCGACCACGGGCAGGAGTTCGGGGGCGGTGTTGGGTCGGAGGGCGCAGGCGACGATCACCGCGGCGAACCCCACGTCGTTGCCGCCGATGGTCAGGGTGACGAGGTCGGTCTGCGCGTCCAGGGCGTCGAGCTGGGGCGGCGCCCCGTTGCGCGCCGGCTCCCAGAAGTCATCAGCGGTGGCCCCGCCGCAACTGGCGTTGATGAACGTCCCCACACCGAGCTCGCGGGCCACCACCGCGGGGTAGGCGTCGTCGGTGCGGACGCACGCCACGGGGCCGGCTCCCCAGGACCCCGGCGCCACCCTGCCGACTGCCGCGTACGAGTCGCCCAGCGCCACATAGCGCGCCGGCCCCCCTCCGGTCCCGGCGTAGACGGACGGTCCGAGGCCAGCGCCATTCACCTGACCTGCGATGTTGTGGCCCAGCGTCTGTGCTGATCCGGCGCCCTGCTCGATCGTGGAGCCGGTGGGCGGGGGCGCTGCGGGAAGCGCCGGGGTCGACGCGGCCACGGCGGGGGAGACGAGAGTGGCCAGGAGGGCCGAGACGAAGGCCACCGCGGCGCCGGCGAAGACCGGCCCTGCGCTGCGACGGGGACGTGAGATGTGCATGGGATCACTCTCTCATGAACACCTGTCCATGAGAGGGGAACACGGCCCCGGTTCCGCCGGACCGGGGCCGTGGGCGTCAGTCGACGGGCGGCGCGGCGGGCAGGCGCACGACCTGCCCGGCGTAGGACAGCCCCGCGCCGAAGCCGATGCACAGCGCGATCTGACCCGGCTCGGCCTCTCCGTCACGGAGCATGGCCTCCATGGCCAGCGGGATCGAGGCAGCCGAGGTGTTGCCGGTCTGCTCGATGTCGTTGGCGATCGCCACCGAGTCGGGGAGTCCGAGGTGCTTGGCCATGGCCGAGTTGATGCGGCCGTTGGCCTGGTGGGGGATGAACGCCTGGATCTGCTCGGCGGTCACGCCCGCGGTCTCGAGGGTCTGCGCGCACACCTTCGACACCTGTACGGCGGCCCAGCGGAAGACCTTGGAGCCGTCCATCGTCAGGAACGGCTGGGCCACGGCCTCGGCCCGACCGTCGGCGGCCGCGGCGTCCACCTCGTCGACGTACTGCTTGAAGTCCTTGGTCTGGCTGATGGCATCGCCCTTCTCGCCGTCGGACCCCCAGACCACGGGGCTGACGTCGTTGGTCTCCGACGGGCCCACCACCACGGCGCCCGCGCCGTCACCGAAGATGAACGAGGTGTTGCGGTCGGAGTAGTCGATGCCGTCGCTCATCTTCTCCACGCCCACTACCACGACGTACCGCGCGCCACCGCCGCGGATCATGTTGGTGGCCACGGCCAGGCCGTAGCCGAACCCCGCGCAGCCGGCGGTCAAATCGAACGCGGCGATGCCGTTGCGGCCGAGTTCGGTGGCGACCTGCGGGGCGGCGTGGGGGACCTGGGTCCAGTTGGTGGAGGTGCACACGATCACCGCGTCGATGAGCTCCGGATCGATGCCGGCGGAGGTCACGGCCTTCTTGGCGGCCTCGCTCGACATGGAGACGATTCCCTCGTCCGGCTCCGCGCGGTGGCGGTTGAGGATGCCCGACCGCTCGTAGATCCACTCGGAGGTCGAGTCGATCGTCTCGCAGATCTCCTCGTTGCTCACCACGCGACGTGGACGGTAGGCCCCGATGCCCAGGAGGGTCGTGCCGGACGCGCCGTCGCCGGTCGCGATGGTCACGGTGTCGTTGGAATCCGCCATACGGATGGTGCTCCTCGTCGGTGTGCGGTTCGTGCCGGTCGCACGGCTGGTGCTCCCGACACAGTACTGCTGTCTCGGTGGACATCGTCGCACCGGACGGCGATGTTTCGTCGCGGTTCGACCGCCACCCGGGTCAGTCCGTGACCAGACCCTCGAGCCACCCACGCCAGCGCTCGGCGTCCCAGGTGGGCTCGACCCCGTCGACCGCGGCCGCGCCCAGCGGGGCGCCGGAGCCGCCCGGGGCGTCCACGTACTCGTACACGCGGACGGCGACGGCGGCGCTACTGGTCGCGTCCTCGGGTGTGTCCCCGGCGGGGAACCCGTAGAGCTCGATCACCCCGTCGACCGGTGCGGACAAGATGATCAACGC
>NZ_JADDKI010000387.1:0-6995 GCF_015356725.1 Dietzia sp. SYD-A1 | reverse complement strand
GGGTCATGCCGGCTCGGAGACCAGGTCGCCGCCCGCCCCGCCGTGGCGCACGGCCACGCGGTCGGTGCGGGACGACGACCGCGGGGTGCGCACACGGACCAGCAGGTCCACCGAGAGCGGGCTGGTCCCGAGCGCGGTCTCCGGATCGGTGGCGAGCACCCGTCGGGCCTCCGCGACGGCCCATTCGACCTGCGCGTCCTCGGACACCGACACCTCGGCCAGAATCCGCAGGGAGGTCGTGGAGCCGGAGGCCCTCACCGAGGCCTCGTCGACACCGGGGACCCCCTCCACCCTCTCGGCGAGTGCGCGCTCCAGGACCTGGGGTTCCAGGGAGGCCAGGGGCGTGCCGTCGTCGTGCAGTCTCATCGTGGTGTGCTCCGGCGCGGTGGGGATCTGCGCGAGCAGCAGACCCAGGCCGACGAGCAGGGCCAGGACGGAGGCGGTGGTCGCGGCCGGCAGGGCCCACCCCCGGTTCTCCTGCACCAGGGCGTCCACCGTCGAGTCGGCCGGGACCATCAGCCCCGACAGTGACGACCCCGCGGGGACCAGTGCGAAGGACACGGCGATCAGCCACGCCGCGGCGGTCAGGGTGACCAGTGCCGCCACCGTCAGGACGATGCGGTTTCGGGTTCCGGAAAGGCTTCGCATGACACCTCGTCCTCTCAGCTTCTGCGGTGGGTGCGCACACGATGACGCGTCGGGCCGAGCGGCCGGAGTTCGGCCAGCGCCTCCTCCACGGCCGCGGTGGCGCCGCGGGTCACCGGGGCGGTGTCGTCGACCACGGTCTCGACCGCCACGTCGACCCGGCGTCGACCCACGGCCACGCTGGCGCCGCGGACCCCGTCGACGCTCTCGGTGCGCCGTTGGATGCGGCGGGCCACGTCCCGTCGGGAGATGGCGGTCTCACCCGGGACGTCGTCCCCCAGTACGAGCACGCGCGAGGGGCGTCCCGGCACGATCGCGGACAGCAGCAGGGCACACCCGACCACCGCCAGCACCACGGCGGCGATGCGCGTCTCCGTCGATCCGAGTTCCGTCCCCGAGATCGTCTCCACCGTCGCGGACGCCGCCGCGGGCCAGGTGTCGTCGACCAGGTAGGTCACCAGCACCCAGGTCCCCAGGCCGCCCACGATGAGGAGCGCCGCGGCGAGCAGTACCACCGGGACGGCGCGCGGTGGCCGTCTGATCAGTCCGCTGCGGCGGGGGCGTGCGCCCGCGCGGCGTCGTGCGCTCATCGCAGTGCTCCTCTCGTCGCGGTCCCGGGGTTGAGCCACGAGATCTCGATGTCCAGTCGGCCCACCTGCAGGCCGGTCAGCTCGGCGACCCTGTCCTGCACGTGCCGGCGCAGACCGCGGCACGTCTCGGCGAGGTCCACGGGGAACGCGACGCCGACGTCGAGCCGGAGCACCGCGACCGTTCCGTAGAGGTCGCAGGTCACCGACGGGCGCGAGTCGAAGTCCCGGCGCGCACCCACACCCAGTAGCCCTCCCGCGGGCCCGCCCACGTGGGCGTATTCGGAGGCGACCTGCTCGGCGATCCGCCCCACGACGGAGGCGGGGATGGTGGTCAGGCCTCGTTGCGCGGTGGTCACGGGTCACCCCCTCCGGCGATCGGTGAGGCCCTTGATCTCGACGCGGCCCTCCATGGCCAGGCCCACGGCCACACCGATCACGCCGAAGATCAGCACGATGAGGAACTGGCCGAGGGAGCCGAACGCGGCGACGGCGCCGAGGAACAACCCCACCAGGAGAGTGAGATGGGTGGTCTTCATGAGAACTCCTCGCTCAGGGTGTGCGGGGCCGGGCCGGGTGGCCCGCCCCCGCGGTGCAGCAGTGGTGGACGGGTCGGGGGGTCAGCGGAGCTCGGTGCCGCGACCGCTGTCGGAGCCGGAGCGGCCGTTGTCGTCGTCGTCGTCGTCCTGGGGCAGGCGGACGTCGGTGACGTTGACGTTGACCTCGACCACCTCGAGCCCGGTGGTGCCCTCGACCTGGTCGATGACGTTGCGCCGGATGGCGTTGCCCACGTCGACGATCGAGGCGCCGTATTCCACGACCACCGTCACGTCGATCGCCGTCTGGGTCTCGCCCTTCTCGACGCTGATGCCGCCGGTGACGTTGGTCTGGGCGTTGGGGATGCGATCGGTCACCGCCGAGAAGGCGCGGCGGGCGGCGTTGCCCATGTCGTAGACGCCGGGGACCTCACGCGCGGCCATGCCGGCGATCTTGGCCACGACACCGTCGTCCAGGGTGGTCACCCCGCGGGACGTCTGGAGCGGTCCGCGCGCGGGCTTGTTCTCGACAGCCTTCTCCTGCGCGGTGGCCTCCGCGGCCTCGGCGGCCTGCTGCTCACGAGACTGCTCACGACCGGTCTTGGGGATTGCGTTCGACATGCTTCCTCCTCGTGGGTCGGCCCGGCTCCCGGCCGGGCCTGTCGATGGGCGACTTCACAACTAAGACGTCACGAGCCGCCGGATCGTCACGGGCGCTCTCGACGTTTTTTCGGGGGGTTCGATCGCACCCGAGACTCGCCGGGTCGACCCGCAGCCGGACGGGTGGATGCGCCGGCGCTGGTGGCCGGCGCTGGTGGCCGGTGCTGGTGGCCGGCGCTGGTGGCCGGTGTGATCGGAGCCGGGAGGCTCTAGTCCGTGATCCCCGGCAGACGATCTATGCGGACGCCCAACGCCCGATCGGGCTGGCGCAGGGCGAACTCCGTGCGACTCAGCGGGCCGGGGCGGGCTCGGGAGCTCGGGCCGGACCGGCGAGAGCGCTGGGAACCGGGCAAGGACACCGGAGCCCGCAGTAACACCGCGGTCGCGCCCACGACAAGGGCGAACACCATCACGCTGAACAGCGCGGGCACCACCCACCCGCCGCCTGCATGGAGCGCCGCACCGGCCGCCAGCTCGGCGGAGGCCGCGACGCCCCCCATCGACGCACCGAGAAGGACCGCTCCGGGCATGAGGGCCGCCACAACCGCCACGGAGGCCAGGATCGCGATGCCGGCCATCGCGAGGAACGGGCAGGTGCGGGGACCGGGGAGAGAACTCACGGCGGTTCTCCTTTCAGCGTCTGCCCCTGATTCGGAGACCTGCGCCACACGGATGGGCCGGCGGGCCCGCCGACCGCGCGAGGTCTCGTCTCAGGCTCCCCGCGCTCGTCGAGTGGTCACACCTGATCGCGTTCTCCCAGGTGGGGTTTCCCGCGCCCGTTCATTTGTGACCACTCGACGACCAGGCACTCGTGGCATCCGGGGGACGAGGAGGCAGGGCCTTGACCGTGCGGCCGGTCAGGGCTGCGAACTCTCCGATGTGCACCATGTGCCCACTCTCGGTGCTCCCTCCCGAGGGGAGGAGCACGCCTCCGCGACGATGGGTGGTCAGCGCTCCACGATCACGGACGGGGACCGGACGGGGACCAGAATCGTGCGACTCGTGACGTGCCCTGCATGATCCGACGCCCGGAATCACGCGGAAGTCGGTCTCGCGAGAGCTGTCCAGACGCCTGGGGGTCAAGGGGTCGTAGGGTCGAATCCGGTCAGACCGACGTGAGGAAGACGACCTCAGGGGCGGTTCCCCCACGGGTGACCGCCCCGGGGTCGTGTGCGCCCACGGTCGTTCCGCCCCGGCAGCGCTCCGAGGCGCCCCGGGCGAGCTGCGGGGACGTCGACGAGTCAGGGCGGCGATTCGGCCCCCCTCTACCGGCGGGCTCGATCGAGGACTATGGTCATCCGCGACCACAGCACATCCGCAGTCGACAGCAGCGGATGTGCCGTCGAGCCGGAAGAGGAGATTCATGGCCACCTCCACCATGCCGCCCCAGGTCCTGGGGCAGCGGATGCAGTTGACGACCCTCGAGTTGGGGGTCGGCGCAGCGCTCGCCGCGGTGGCGGTTCTGGCGGTCACGCTGGTCGCGGTGACGGGCGAATCCGCCCAGCCCTCGGCGGGCACGGACCGGGACACCTCGACCTCGGTGGTCAGCCAGGTCCCCCAGAGGATCCCCGGGTAGCTCTGGCTACAGCGAGGGGTCCACGACGGGCTTGCCGTCGGCGCCCAGCAGCGCGGTGAGTCCGCCGGCGTATCCGCCCGAGCGCCAGAGATAGCACACCCCGGTCTGGGTGTCCCTGAGGATCTCGACGGTGCTACCGAACCCCATGCTCTGGGTGTGGACCTTCTCGAACCGCTTGTCGTTTCTCGCCATGCCGCGATGATCTCATCCGCGGCGGGCCGGCGTCAGGTCCGCGGGTTGCCCTTCTGCAGGCGGTCGATGTGCTCCGAGGCCTGCGCCTTGGTCAGGGTCGCGGGCAGTTCCTCGCCGGCCTCGCGCGCGAGGGTGTCGAGGTAGCTCTTCTGCGCGGCGGTCATGGGCTCGTCGCCGGTCACCCAGTCCTCGGGGTCCCGCTGCACCGAGGTGCCCCCGGCTCCCGGGGTCTCGGGGACCGGAGCCCCCAGGGTCTCTTCCGTGGACGACCGGGTCGGGTCCTGCTCGGGGTTGGTCATGCCCGCACCGTACGCCCGGAGCGGGATCCCGACCACCGAGCGACCGCCCTGCCCGGCCCGGCCGCGTCAACCCTCGGACTCCGGCGGCGCCTCGAGGAACGGCCGCAGTTCCAGCCACTCGTGGATCGGCTCGCCGCCCGCACCCGGGGCCGCGGACAACTCGGCCGCGAGCTCCAGGGCGCGCTCGTAGGAGGCGACGTCGATGATCATCCAGCCGGCGATCAGGTCTTTGGTCTCGGGGAACGGGCCGTCCGTGAGCGGCGGGCGGCCCTCGCCGTCGTACCGCACCCACGTCCCCGACTCCGACAGCGCGGTGGCGTCCACGAACTCGCCGGACTCCTCCAGGCGGGCGGCGAAGTCGTTCATGTACTGGATGTGGGCGGAGACCTCCTCGGGCGCCCACTCGGTCATGGGCACGTTGTTGGGCGGCTCCGGCGCGCCCCGGTAGTGCTTGAGCAACAGGTACTTGGCCATGGTGATCCTCCTCGTACTGTGCGACCCAGTGTGGTCGCGTCACCGGGAGGACGGAACCGGATGCGGGTTCTCGACGGTGCTGGCCTACCCGGTGCGCGAGGGGGTGATGACGCCGACGTCGACGCCCGGCGGGACGGTGCTCCCGTCGGCGCCCGCCCGCCCCGGCCGATTCACCGCGATTCCCGCCGCGCCGCGGCCGGCAGGTGTAAATGTTCACGGGTGAACACCACGACCCCTCCCGATAGCCCCCCGGAATCCTCTCGCACCCACTCCGACCACCGTGTTCTCGGCCTCGACCGGAGCCAGGCGATCCCCGCGGCCGTGGTCCTGGCCATCGGCCTGGTGTGGGGACTGGGTCTGCCCTGGCTCGACAGGTCGGTCTCCTGGAACGACCCGATCGCGGCCGGCGACGTCGTCGATCTGGGCAAGGGCGTGCACTTCACCCCGCCCGTCGGATGGGACCTCACCCAAGGGGTCCGGGTCGGGGACGAGCCCGCGAGTGGACCCCTGGACGCGGGGACCACGGCGACGGTCACAGACGGGGGGACCACCATCTCGGCCACCCAGGGGGTCTTCGCCGGCGATGTCGACGCGCTGCTGGCGGAAGCCGAGAAGCACCTGTCGGTCCGCGAGAAGGGTGTGCGGGTGTCGGGTGCGCGGCAGTCGGTGACGACCGACAGCGGCCTGGTCGGCACCAGCGAGCCGTTCACCTCCACATCAGGGGACGGCGTCCTGGCCGCGTTCGTCCTGCCGTCCGGCTCCGGCCCGGCTGCGGGCGGGCGCTGGGACCACGAGTCCGACTCCGCCCCCACCGCCATCACCTTCGCCGCCCGATCCCAGCCCGGCCAGTCCACCGCCGACGCCACCGAGATCGAGGCGGCGCTGCGCAGCCTGACCTACGGAGGACCGAGATGAGCACCCCTACCGTCTCGGCGAGCAGCGACACCGCCCCCGATCCGGACCTCCTCGCCGCCCGGGACCGTGCGCTCGAGGAGTCAGGATGGGGTCAGGGTTTCCGGCTGTGGCAGCCGCGCAACCCGGCGTTCTGGGTGCTGCTCCTGGGCATCGCCGCCGGGGTGGTGAGCCTGGTTCAGATCGCCTCGCAGGCCGCCAGGCTCTACCCGGTCGCGGTCGCTGTGGGAGCCGTCGCCTTCGCGCTCTACGGCGGGGCATGGTGGCTGTTCCTGCGACTCCATGACCGCTCCATCCCGCGGTCCGTGACGATGCTGGCCACGGTCTTCGTGTGGGGTGGCACCGCCGGCACGTTCTGGATGGCCGTCCACGCCAACGACGCCCTGCTCTCGCTGTACGGCAAGCTCTTCGGTACCGCCTGGTCGACGGCGTGGGGCGCCGCGTTCGCCGCGCCCGTCATCGAGGAGTTCGCCAAGGCCACCGCACTGGTCCTGATCCTCGGGCTGGCCTCCCACCTGGTGCGCAGCCCCTACGACGGGTTCATGATCGGCGCCTTCACGGGCCTGGGGTTCCAGGTGGCCGAGGACATGCTCTACGCCGCGCAGACCTCCGCCGCGAACTTCGGCTCCGAGCAGATCGAGTCGGCGGTCCAGACGATCCTGATCCGCAGCGGCCTGGGGATCGTGTCGCACACCCTGTTCTCGGCCTTGTTCTGCGCGGGGCTCGTGTGGTTCCTCGGCCGGCCCCGCGCCGAGCGCAACCGCGCCCTCGGAGCCGGGCTGATGCTCGCCACCATGACCTTCCACTGTCTCTGGGACGCCGCCGACGCCATCGGCAACTCCGTGTTCGGCAGCACCGCGTACGCCTCGCTCGTGCTGGGGGTGGTGATCGTGGTCGCGATCGTGGTGGTGCGCGTAATCGCCCGGCGCGCCTCGCGGGTGCAACGGCAGTGGCTGCGAGCCGTCCTGGCCCCCGAGGTGGATCAGGGGGTCCTCACCGAGCCCGAGGTCGCCGCGGTGGTCGGGGACCGCGGAGCCCGGCGACGCTATCTCCGCAGCGCCCCGCACGGTCGCCGGCAGGGCAGGCACGTGCTCACCTCGGTGCGGGCCCTGGC
>NZ_JADDKI010000386.1:0-3355 GCF_015356725.1 Dietzia sp. SYD-A1 | reverse complement strand
AGCACACCCCGTGCGCCGGTCGGCCGAGGGCATCGGCGAAGGCGGCCGCGGTCGCCATGCCCACCCGGAGGCCGGTGAACGGCCCCGGCCCCACGCCGACCACCACGGCATCGAGGTCCTCGGGGGCCAGGTCCGCCTCCGCGAGGCAGTCCAGGATGTGAGGGGTGAGCAGCTCGGCGTGCGCCCGTGCGTCCTCGGTCACACGGGTGGCCAGGGGGGTCACGGCCGGGCCGCGACCCCCCTCGACGAGGCGGCAGACCCCTGCCGTGACGGCGGGGGTCGAGGTGTCGACGGCGAGAACCAGCACGGTGGTCAGGGTACCGCCGGGCCGGGCGCCCGACCGGCCCGGCGCCAGGTGGCCGAGCGCACCTCCGTCTCGGCACCGCGCTGGAGGGTGACGACGAGTGGCGCCGCGACCAGGGACTCCACGAACCCGGCCCCCCACTCCACCACCACCACGTCATGGTCGAGCGAGGAATCCAGGTCGAGGGACTCCAACTGGTCGGCCAGATCACCGGACGAGGGCTGCGACCCGTCGGGGTTCTCACCCCCCACCAGGCGGTAGGCGTCCACGTGGACCAGCCCGGGGCCGCCCGGGGCTCCGGGGGCGTGCCGACGGGCGATCACGAAGGTCGGTGAGGTCACCCGGCCCCGGACGCCCAGCCCGGCGGCGATCCCGGCGGTGAGTGCGGTCTTGCCTGCACCGAGGGGCCCGTCGAGGACCACCACGTCGCCGGCCCCCAGCAGTGCCGCGAGTTCCACGCCGAGCTGACGCGTGTCCTCCACGGTCGGGAGGGTCCGCGCCCCCGGTACCTCGATCGTCACGACGCCGTGCTTCGGCGCCCCGGCGGCCCGTGCGTGCGTGCGCGCCACTCGACGACGGCGTCCGCGATCAGGTCACCGAGCACCTCCGACACGTGCGCGGGCTCCTCCAGCATCACCATGTGACCGGCTCCGGGGACCACCACGAACTCGGCGTCCGGCAACGCCTCGGCGATGTCCACCGAGCGGTCCAGGGGGGTGAGCAGGTCGCGGTCTCCGCACAACACCGTGGTCCGTACGTCCCGCAGCACGGGGACGGCCGCGGACTCGTCGTGCTGGGTGAGGGTCTCGAAGAAGTTCGCGATGGTCAGCATGTCCGTCGAGGCGATGAGCTTGTCGACGAACCGCGCGACGGTCGGGCTCATCTTGGCCGGGTCGCCGAACGAGCCGCCATAGATGAACGGGGAGATGACGGCCCCGAGGGCCTTGCGGCTGCTTGTGAACACCCCCGGCGTGCGGCCGGCCAGGCCCACGAACCTGCTGACGGCCCGGCTGTCGAGTACGGCACCCAGGCCCGACTCGGACAGTTCCGCCATCGCGGTGGCGACCAACCCCACACCGAGCACCCGATCGCGGACCGCCTCGGAGTGACGGGCCGCATAGCCCAGCACCGTCATCCCCCCCATGGAATGCCCGATCGCCACGATCGGGCCGGTCGGGGCGGTGGCCGAGATCACCGAGTTGAGGTCGGCCGCCAACTGGGCGATCGTCGAGTTCTCGCGTGAGCTCTTCCCGCTGAGCCCGTGACCACGCTGATCGTAGAAGACCAACCGGACCTCGGATCCGAACCGGTCCTGGAGGTGTCGACGCTGGAAGTGCCAGGAATCCATCGACAGCGTGTAGCCGTGGGCGAACACCACGGTCATCGGCGCGTCAGTCGGGCCGGCCTCACGCACCGCGAGCGGGACCCCGTCCGAAGCGGCGACCATCGAACCCCGGTCGACCCCGAGCTCCCACATGTCCTCTCCGGCCCACGGGTCGCTCGCCCGGCGCCCGGGTAGGAGGGTGCCGACGGATCCGATCGTCGCCGCGCCGAGCGCGCTCAGCCCCGCGGCGAGCCCTCCGGGGGTCCGGATCTGCTCGTCGACGGCCTCGGCGTCCCGGGCCTCCCCGCCCACCAGCTCGGGCGAGCGGACCTCGACGGGCTCCCTCGCGGGCGACCTGGAGGGGCGCCGGGGGAGCCGGAGTCTGGGCATCGACCTCCGGCGCCCGGGCGAGCCGTCTTCTCCACTCATGTCGACCCCTCCTCGCGCCGGTCCGAGGTGTGGCGGGCCCCGAGCACGTGACGGCGCACCGCGCGGCCGCGGACCGCGGTGACGACCTCGTAGTGGATGGTCCCGAGGGACCGGGCCCACTCGGCGGCGGTGGGTCCGCCGTCGGAACCGTCGCCGAACAGCACGGCGGTGTCCCCCGCCCGCACCGTGTCGCCCGGGTCCGGGCCGAGGTCGACGACGAACTGGTCCATGCAGACACGTCCGACGTTGGGGTAGCGACGCCCGTTGATCTGCACGTCGAGGCCGCCCGAGAGCAGACGCCACACCCCGTCTGCGTACCCCGCCGCCACGAGAGCCACGGTGGTGTCGTGCGGCGCGTGCCATGTGTGCCCGTAGCTCACTCCCTGACCGGCGGCGATGCGCTTGACCATGAGCACCTCGGCGGAGAACGTCATCGCCGGGACCAGGTCCGCCTCGAGACCGTCGACGGGGTTGAGCCCGTAGAGCGCGATCCCGGGGCGGACCATCTCGAACCCGTCGTCCGGGCGGGTGAGGGTGGCCGCGGAGTTGGCGTGGTGGTTCACCGGGCACTCCAACCCCCGGGCGCGAGCCTGCGCCACGCACGTGTGGAGCCTGGCGACCTGCTGGTCGATCACCGGGTGGCCCGGGTCGTCGGCGTGCGCGAAGTGCGCCATCAGCCCTGTCACCTCCACGAGGCCCTCCTCGGAGGCGGCGACGAGCCGGTCGAGCAGGACCGGCCACTCCTCGAGGGTGATGCCGGAGCGCGCGAGACCGGTGTCGATCTTGGGCGTCACCCTGGCGCGGCGTCCGGTCCGGCGGGCGGCGTCGAGCACCGTGTCGAGGTGTCCCGGGCTGGGGACCGCCAGGTCCACCTCTGCGGCCAGCGCCGCGCCCACGTCGTCACCGACCGAGAACAACCAGGCCAGGATCTCGGCGTCGATACCCGCCATCCGGAGCTGGACGGCCTCGGCGATCGTGGTGACACCCAACGCGTCCGCCCCACCGCGCAGTGCGGCGAGGGACACGGGTACGGCCCCGTGGCCGTAGGCGTCCGCCTTCACCACGGCCATGACGCGCGCACCGCTGGCGGCCCGCGTCAGGACGCGGGAGTTGTGCTCGATCGCGTCCAGGTCTATCTCGACGCGACACGGCGACTGGGGGACAATTGGACCCATTTCGTCCATTCTGCCAAACCTTGGCCGTGAGAGGCCATTCACGCTCCGCGGATCGCGGAGATCGCCGTCGGGACCGCACGCACCAGATCCCCGGCGCCGATCGGCGCACCGGGACCGCCCGTG
>NZ_JADDKI010000385.1:0-1377 GCF_015356725.1 Dietzia sp. SYD-A1 | reverse complement strand
CGCGGTCGCCGAGCCGCGCCGGCGTCCGACACGTCGACGCGCGACGCGGACCACGACCGCTCCCGAGGGGGGCGATCGATAGAGGTCTCGGGCCCGGAGGCGCTGCCGGTTTGACCTGCTGCGCCGCCGGGCCGTAACCTTGACAAGTCGCTCGTGGCGGCGCTATGTCGTCGCGCGAGAAGTCGCGGGCCGGGCCTTCCGAGGCCCCGGGGCCGGCGATCCCGGCCGACGAGAGTCGGTCGGTCAGAGAGAACACCGCACAGTAGTCGTGGTCGTCCCCAGCGGCGGTCACACACCCGAGAAGCAAGGGGAAGCCCTCGATGTACGCGATCGTCAAGACCGGCGGCAAGCAGTACAAGGTCGCCGAAGGGGACCATGTCAAGGTCGAGAAGATCGAGGGTGAGGCCGGCACCTCCGTGTCCCTGTCCCCGATCCTCGTGGTCGACGGCTCGACCGTCACCTCCGCTGCCGACGCCCTGGCCAAGGTCTCCGTCTCCGGTGAGATCGTGGAGCAGACCAAGGGTCCGAAGATCCGGATCCACAAGTTCAAGAACAAGACCGGATACCACAAGCGTCAGGGTCACCGTCAGAAGCTGACGGTGCTCAAGATCACCGGTATCAAGTAATCCATCACGGCCGCCAAGGCCACCAGCTCAGCGCCCTCGGGCGTCTTCCCTGAAGGAGGGTTCGGACATGGCAAGTAAGAAGGGCGCATCCAGCACCCGTAACGGTCGTGACTCCAACGCGCAGCGCCTCGGCGTCAAGCGCTTCGGTGGCCAGGAGGTCAACGCCGGCGAGATCCTGATCCGCCAGCGTGGCACCAAGTTCCACCCGGGCGTGGGCGTCGGCCGTGGCGGCGACGACACGCTGTTCGCTCTGGCCGCCGGCGCGGTGGAGTTCGGGACCAAGCGTGGTCGCAAGACCGTCAACATCGTCCCGGTCGGCGTCGAGGGCTGACCCGGCAACGCTGACGAGAAGTCGCCCTCGGGGGCCGGGCGGGGTCAGACGACCCCACGCCCGGCCCCCGAGGGCATTTCCACCCCGGTCGTCGAGTCCCACCACCACCCATCACCCACCAGCAGCAGGAGGAGTCCGCCCATGTCGAGATTCGTCGACCGTGTAGTGCTCCACCTCGCGGCGGGGGACGGCGGCCGCGGCTGCACGTCCGTGCACCGGGAGAAGTTCAAACCGCTCGGTGGGCCTGACGGGGGCAACGGCGGTAGCGGCGGCGACGTCGTGCTGGTGGTGGACCCGCAGGTCCACACCCTGCTCGATTTCCACTTCCGTCCCCACGCCCGGGCGGGCAAGGGGCAGCCCGGCATGGGGGCCAACCGCAACGGCGCCCGCGGTGAGGACCTCGTCCTCGCGGTCCCGGGC
>NZ_JADDKI010000038.1:0-5473 GCF_015356725.1 Dietzia sp. SYD-A1 | reverse complement strand
CCCCTACGTCCCGCCCGAGGGTGCGGTCGGTGTCCTTGAACCGCGCCGCTACTTCTACGGCGAGCCCGGTGACTCCGACGGGCAGACCTTCGGCGATCTCTACCTGCCCGAGTCGGCCAACCCCGCACTGCCGGTGGTGGTGTTGATCCACGGCGGCGGGTGGAGGGACTCGATGGGCCTGGCGTACATGGAGAACCAGGCTCGGGATCTGGCCTCCTTCGACGTGGCGGTGTGGAACATCGAGTATCGCCGGGTCGGCTCGGGCGGCGGATGGCCCACCACGGTCGCGGACGTGTGCAAGGCCGTGGATCACGTGGCGGAGGTGTCCGCACTCGTGGGCGGCCGGCTGGACCTGCGCCGGGTGGTGGTCGCCGGGCACTCCGCTGGCGGGCACCTGGCGCTGTGGGTCGCCGGGCGGGCACGACTACCGTCCTCGCTGCCCGGATCCCGTCCCGTCGTCCCGGTCTCGGGGTGTGTGTCCCTGGCCGGGGTGGCGGATCTGCTGCGCGCGGAACAGGCCGGGGACAGGTACGTCGCCGGGCTCCTCGGCGGCCCCTCCGGCACCCGTCTTCAGCGCTACCGGGACGCCTCGCCCGTGTCCCACCTGCCCACCGGGGTCCCGGTGGTGTGCGTCCACGGTCGTGACGACGAGGTCGTGTCCCCCGAGCAGTCCGAGACCTACGTTCGCCAGGCCCGCCGGGCGGGCGACCCCGCCCGCGTGTCCCTGGTCCCCGGTGGCCACGACCCGTGGGGCGACATCACCGGTCGGGTCTGGCACGACACCCGCGACACGATCCTCGAGATGGCGCGCCGGCAGCCCCGGACCACCGGGTGACGGACGGCCCGCGGCCTGAAGCCCGGGTATTTCGTCCGGATGGCCCGGCGCCCACCCGGTGCCCGGCTCAGGTGGTGTAGTCGGCGTTGATCGAGATGTACTCGCGGGAGAGGTCGCAGCCGTAGACCGTGCAGTCACCGTCGGCGGCGCCGCCCTCGACACCCAGGTCGACCGAGATGGTGACCTCGTCGGCCCGCATGATCTCGGTGAGCCGCTCGAGTTCTGCGTCACCGGGGAATGCGGGATAGGTCTCGAGGTCGCCGAAGACGATGCGCACCCGCTCCGGGTCGATGTCGGTGTCGTCCTGGCACTTTCCGATCGCCATGGCGACGCGGCCCCAGTTGGGGTCCGCCCCGTGGACGGCGGTCTTCACCAGGGGCGAGTTGAGGATCGTCTTGGCCACGCGTTTCGCCTGGGCGCGGTCCCGGGCGCCGGTGACCTCCACGGTGAGGAGCTTGGTGGCGCCCTCGCCGTCCCGGGCGAGCTGGAGGGTGAGGTCCAGGCAGACGGCTTCCAGGGCTCTCCGGAGCTCCACGTCGTCGACCGGACCGGCCACACCACTGGCGAGCGCGATCGCGGTGTCGGAGGTCGAGGTGTCGGTGTCGACGGACAGGCAGTTGAACGTGGCGTCCACCGCGCTCCGGAACGCGGCGTCGAGCGCACCGGGCTCCACGGCGGCGTCGGTGAAGACCACGGCGATCATCGTGGCCATGTCCGGCTCGACCATCCCGACCCCCTTGGCGATGCCCACGACCCGGGCGGTGCCGCCCGTCGTCGTCGTCATGTCCGTTGTCGCCGTCTTCGGGTGGGTGTCGGTCGTCATCATCGCGCTGGCCAGAGCGAGAGCGTCGGCGTCGAACCCGGCCTCGGCCAACGAGTCGAGATGGGCACGCAGGATCGGCATGGGGTAGCGCCGGCCGATCACCCCGGTCGAGGCGATGAGCATCTCCCCCGGCGCCGTACCCACGGCCGCGGCCGCGTGCTCGAGCACCTCGCGCGCATCGGCCATCCCCTGCTCGCCGGTGGCGACGTTGGCGTTCTTGGCCACCACCACCACGCCGCGCGCCCGGCCGCCCGCGGCGTTCTCCCGACTGAGGACCACCGAGGGGCCGGCGAATCGGGACCGGGTGAACACCGCGGACGAGGCCGGGGACGGGCCGTCGTTGACGACGACGAAGACGTCGTCCCCCTCCTCGCGGAGCCCCGCGGCCCCCGCGTGTGCGCGGAAGCCCGCGGGCAGAGGGATCGGTCCGGAGGAAGCGGTCGCGGTGCGGATGGAGTTCACGCCCCCGAGTCTAGGCCCGTCGACCCTGCGCACGGACCGCCGGTTGACGCCCTGTGCGCCGACCCGGGACTAAATGTGAGGCAGCTCTCACCTGAGCACTTTCAGTCGCTCACTTCCTGTTGGTATGAACGCGGCCTTACCGTCCACCGCGTGGCAAAAGCCCTTGTCAGGTGGGGTTCGGAGTCTTCTCTGGGTAACGTCGGCCGCAGTCGTCCGGATGTACCCACTGAGCGTCCGAACGACGCAGACCACGGCGGTGGAGAGCCCACCGCCGGTACGACGAAAGGATCTCAACCATGATCTCCGACTTCATCAATGGCATCGCCACCGGTTCCGCCGCCGTCAACACCGGTTCGGCTGCCGCCGACTTCGGCTCCGACCTCATCGCCCAGGTCCTCGGCTTCTTCGGCGGCTTCGTCGAGAACTTCGGCTCCTGAGTCGACGCGCCTGACGGCGCATCAGCCCGGGCCGGGTTCGGCCTGGCCCGGGCACCGCGTGTGACCGGCCCCGCCTCGAGCGGGGCCGGTTTCCGCATTTCAGGCGGTAACCTCGATTCCATGCAGGCCGATCTCTCCCGTCACGTCGCCGCCGGCCCCGACGAGGTCTGGGCCGTGCTCACCGACATCCCCTCCGCGCACCGCACCCTCAGCGGGGTCCTGGCGGTCGAGATCCTCACGCCGGGGCCCTATCAGCCCGGGCTGCGATGGCGGGAGACCCGGAGGATGTTCGGCGTGAAGTCCACCGAGGAGATGATGGTCCTCACCGCCGAGCCTCCGCACTCCACCGCGATCGTCTCCGAGAACGGAGGCACCGAGTACAAGACGGTGTTCACCGTGACCCCGGACCCGGACGGCGCCGGGTCGACCCTGCGGATGCGGTTCGGTTCCCACACCGCGCACGCCCCGGCGATCTCCCGGGTCGTGATGGCTCTGATGGGCGGGCTCGCCGAACGAGCGACCCGCAAGGCCATGGAGCAGGATCTGGCGGACATCGCCGCCGAGGCGGAGCGTCGCACCGACTGAGCCGCCCCGGGGGTTCGGCCCGGTCCTCAGGCGTTCATCCCGTGAGAGTCGTGCCCCGATCCCAGAGTTCGGCGACCACCTCGGCGGCCGGCCGATCGGCGTAGGACCCGGCCGCACGCCAGCCCGAGCCGGCCCACAGTGGCGGGACCTCGACGTCACCGGTGTCGGTGGCGGCCTTGCGCACCGGCCCGGTGAGGACGTGAAGGAGAGGGTAGGCCGGCGGAGCGACCGCGTCGAACTCGGCCACGAACCCGTTGACCAGAGCACGTGCGTAGCGCCCGGTGTAGCTGCGCGTCGGCCTCGACTCCGTGAACCGGGGATCGCCTAACGCGGCGCGGTACAGGGCGTTCGTGCCCGCCTCCCGGGTGCGCAGCAGGACCGTCCCCAGTTGGACACCGTCGGCGCCCGCTCCGAGGGCTGCCGCGACGTCCTGCGGGGTGCTGATCCCACCCGCGGCGACGAAGGGGACGTCCGGCAGTTCCGACCGGACGGACCGCACGAGGTCCACTGTCGAGATGGAATCCGGCCGTTCGCCGATGGTCGTGGTCGAGCGGTGACCGCCCGCCTCCGCGGACTGCACCGAGAGCCAGTCGGCGCCCGCCTCCACCGCCCGGCGGGCGTCCTGCACGCCCGCCACGGTGACGACGACCGCGGTGCCCACCTCCTGCAGCGCCTCCACCACGTCGCGACCGGGGATCCCGAAGGTGAACGAGACCACGTCGACCGGGTCGGCGACCAACGCGGCGAGGGTCGCGTCCTGGTCGAAGTCGGTGAAGTCCGGGCTCGGGGCGAGCGCGATCCCGAGGTCCTCGGCGACGGGTCCGATCGCGGTCGCGTAGTTCTCGACGACCCGCGGTCCGCCGGCGGCGGCGAGGGCCGCGTCGGAGTCGTCCCGGTCCACCAGAAAGACGTTGACGCCGAACGGCGCGTCGGTGACCGCCCGCACGCGGGCGATCTCCGCGCGCGTACCGGCGGCGTCGAGGTAACCCGAGCCGAGCATTCCCAGGCCACCCGCCTCGCCGACCGCGGCGATCAGCTCCGGGGTCGTGGGACCCCCGGCCATGGGCGCCCCTATGACGGGCCTGCGGAGGTGGGCGGGCAGCAGGCGGCCACGCCGGTCTGGGCGGTCAGGTCGGTCTGGGCGGTCAGGTCGGTCGCGGAACCGGGGCGGGCGCTCGCTCATGGCTGTGACGGTACGCCCGGCGGGACCGCGCGACGGCGGGTGACCGCGTAGACCACCCCGCCGAGCGCGAAGACGGCGAGTCCGGCCACCACCGAGTGCCAGGGCAGGCTCCCGGCCACCACCGCGCAGCCGATCGCACCGACGACCGGAACCCAGGCCGGCAGACGACGGTGCTCCCGGGGGAGCCGCAGGGCCGCCGCGTTGGCGATGAGGTAGTAGACCAGTACCGCGAACGACGAGAACCCGATCGCCTGGCGCACGTCCGCCACCAGGACGATGCCGGCCACGACCGCGCCCACGCAGATCTCGGCCACGTACGGCGTCCGCGTGGCCGGGTGGACCGCGGCCAACCGCGAGGGCAGGTGCCGGTCGCGGGCCATGGCCATCGTCGTCCGCGAGACCCCGAGGACGCCCCCCAGCAGCGCGCCCAGCGCCGCGATTCCTGCGGCCACCCGCACGATCGGGGCGATCTCGCCGTCGCCGATCCGCTGCGCCGCGTCCAGGACCGGCGCCGGACCCGCCGCCACGCCCCCCACCCCGAGGACGTGGACCGTCGTGGCCAGGACCACCGCGTAGACGACGATGACCACGGAGATCGCGATCACCACCGCCCTGGGGATGGTCCTCTCGGGTTCGCGTACCTCCTCGCCGAGGGTGGCGATGCGTGCGTACCCGGCAAAGGCGAAGAAGCAGAACCCGGCCCCGCCGAGGATCCCGAGCAGCCGCGCGGGCCACGGCTCGTCGTCCACGGACGGCACCGGGGACACCGGAAGTACCGCGCCGGCCGCCCCCGGGCCGATGGTCCAGGCCGCCACCACGAACACCGCGAGGACCGCCACCACCATCGCGACGAGCACCCTGGACGCACCGGCGCTGCGCTGAACCCCGAAGACCGACAGCAGCGTCAGCGCGAGCACCGAGGCGGCCGCCACCACGTGAGCGTGCTCCGGCCACACGTAGAGGCCTGCGGTGAGCGCCATCGCCGCGCAGGAGGCGGTCTTACCCACCACGAACCCCCAGCCCGCCAGGAACCCCGGCAACGGCCCGAGGACCTCGCGCCCGTAGACGTAGGTGCCGCCGGCGGACGGGAACCGGGCGGCCAACCGCGCAGAGGACACCGCGTTGCACGCCGCCACCACCGCCGCGAC
>NZ_JADDKI010000384.1:0-3560 GCF_015356725.1 Dietzia sp. SYD-A1 | reverse complement strand
CACCGACGAGGTGCTCGCGCAGGCCGACCACGTGGTGCTGGCCGCGCCCGACACCCCGGAGACCCGTCACCTCATCAACGACCGCACATTGGCGCTGCTGCGCCCGCACTCCTGGATCGTCAACGTGGCCCGCGGGCCCCTCATCGACCAGGCCGCCCTCTACCGCGCGCTCACCGGCGGCCTGATCGGCGGCGCCGCGCTCGACGTGACCGATCCGGAACCGCCCGCGCCCGACGACCCGCTGTTCGGCCTGGACAACGTGGTGATCACCCCGCACGTCGCCAACCCGGCCGGGCGGCTCACCGAGGAGATGGCCGGGCCGCTCGCGGAGAACCTGCGGAGGTTCGTCGACGGCGAGGACCTGCTGTCCGTGGTCGAGTACGGCCGCGGGTACTGACGGCCCGCCGCCCGACGCGTGAGGCCGGGCAGCGGGCCGTCCAGTGCGGTCGCTCGGGGTCAGAGCCCGCTGGTCGAGTGCGGCTCGCGGGCCCTGGCGGGCACGACGTCGTCATCCGTTCGGGTGAGCAGTGCGTACCCGATCACGCCGATACCCACGACGAGGTGCGGCAGCCAGACGATGAGGTCCTCATCGGCGAACCCGAAGATCCACGGCGACGCCGCGAGGACCAGACCCACCAACACGTCCATCCAGACATGGATGCGCATGGGAACCAACTTCATGGGGCTGACGGGGCTCGTCGTGGTCAGCTCGCTCAACAAGATCACCACGCCGACGATGATCGCCGTCCACTTGGCCGCCTCGACGTCCGCGAACCCGAAGATCCACGGCGCGATCACCAGGACCGCGCCGACGATCAGGCCGATGATGGTGTGGACTCTGCTGGGAAGGACGTGCATGAGCAGTCACCTGTTCCTTCTGGGAGCACGCGGCTCCCGGTCGGTTTCTCGGACCGGGCCAAGGTAGTGGCCTGTGGTCCCGCGGTCCACCGCTCGCCTATGCGCACACGGAAGGCCGCCGCCCGGTCTGCGTGACCGGGCGGCGGCCTGCCGTTGGTGAGGCCGGGGGCGTCGTCGTCCCCGACGGCCGCGCCCGCGGCCGGCTAACCCTCGTGCCGCGGCGTCACTTCACCAGCAACTCGGCGATCTGGATGGTGTTGAGCGCCGCGCCCTTGCGCAGGTTGTCGCCCGAGACCATGAGGTTGAGCCCGCGGTTGCCCTCGATCGAGAAGTCCTGGCGGATGCGGCCCACCAGCGACTCGTCGATGCCCGCGGCGTCCAGCGGAGTCGGCACGTCCACAACCTTGACGCCGGCCGCCTCCGACAGCAGCTCGCGCGCCTGCTCCGGGGTGATGTCCCGCTCGAACTCGGCGTTGATGCTCAGCGTGTGACCGGTGAACACCGGCACGCGCACGCAGGTGCCGGCCACGCGAAGCTCCGGCAGCCCGAGGATCTTGCGCGACTCGTTGCGCAGCTTCTGCTCCTCGTCGGTCTCCTCGGACCCGTCGTCGACCAGCGCGCCCGCCATCGGCAGGACGTTGAACGCGATCGGCGCCACGTACGGCCCCGTGTCGTCCACGCTCAGCGCCCGCCCGTCGTGCACGAGCTCGTGTCCCGCGCCGATGTTGCCGGTCACCTGGTCGTTGAGCGCGTCGACGCCGGCGAGACCCGACCCGGACACGGCCTGGTAGGTGGAGACGACGAGCCGCTGCAGCCCGGCGGCGTCGTGGAGCACCTTGAGCACCGGCATCGCGGCCATGGTGGTGCAGTTGGGGTTGGCGATGATGCCCTTGGGCGGGCTCTGCGCGGCCTCGGGATTGACCTCGGAGACGATCAGCGGGACGTCGGGGTCCTTGCGCCACGCGCTGGAATTATCGACGACGACGGCGCCGGCCGCCGCGAACCTGGGCGCCTGCTCCTTGGACATCGTGCCGCCGGCAGAGAAGAGGGCGATGTCGATGCCCGCGAGCTCCTCGTCGGTGGTCGCGGCGGTGTCCTCGACCACGATGTCCTCGCCACGGAACGGCAGCGTGGTGCCCGCCGACCGTGCGGAGGCGAAGAACCGCACCTCGTCGGCCGGGAACTCCCGCTCCTCCAGCAGGGCGCGCATCACGCGCCCCACCTGGCCCGTGGCTCCGACTACGGCGACAGTGGTCATCGAAAAGGTCAACTCCTGGTGTTCTCGTGGGCCTGCGAAGGCTCTGCGGTCGGCCACCCGCGGGTGGGAGCTCCACCCTGCGCTCGGGTCGGCCGATGATCGCCGAGTCTACCGGCCCCGCACAGGCCCTCCAGCGACTCTCGTCACACCGCCCCCGTGCCCGTGCCGCCCGCGCTCCGTTCCGCCGCCCACGGATGCGAGCCGTCACTCCGGTACGTCTTGCCGAGAGTTCACCTGGGCGGATGCTGACGGGAGTGACGGCTGAAGGCAGGGCCTGCACGGTCGACCGCGGCGGACCCCTGCGGGACGGCGCCTCACTCCCGATCGGGCGGCGTCGGCGCCTCACTCCCGATCGGGCGGCGTCGGCGATCTGCATGCCCGCATTTCCACACCCCCTCGGGGCATCCACAGGTAGGCCCCCGGAGACCGAGGAGTCTGGTCCGGCCGGCTCGTCGTGGTCAAAGCTCGTCCCCGTGACCACCACTCCCGAGCCCCTCGGCTTCCAGGATCTCGTCCGGTTGCGCGGTCGACGCCGGGCGACAGCCGGACGACGGGCACCACACCGTGGCGTCTGGGTCCCGCACGGCTCGAGGGACACCGTCGCACTACGCCTCGAAGCGCTGACGGTCGTCCGCCCCGATGCCGTGGCGACCGGATGGACGGCGGCGTTGTTCCACGGCCACCCGTGGCCACCGCGGGATCCTCCCCTCGAGGTGGCAACCGGCGATCGACGCATCCGACGTCCGGGCGTGCTGTCGCGGCAGTTCACGATCCCGGATGGACAGCACGAGGAGTTCATCGGGCCGCACGGCCATCCGATCCGGGTGGCGACCTTCGACCGCGCCCTGTTCGACCTCGCGCGCTACCTGCCGCGAGACGACGCGGTCGCCGCGCTGGACGGGGCCGGTCGCCTGGGAGTGGACGCGCGGGCTGCGGTGCCCACCCAGGCCGAGCTCAACCGGGACGTATCCCGCCGGGGTACCGCACTCCGGCACGCTGCGCTGTGCGCGCCCCTCGCCGAGTCGCCGATGGAGACCCGGCTGCGAATGTTCGCGAGGGACATCGGGCTCGACCGGCTGGTGGTGCAGTACCGGGTGCCGGGGACGCCCTATCGCCTGGATCTCGCCGACCCCGAACGCCGGATTGCTCTCGAATACGACGGCGAGCACCACGGATACTCCGACCAGCACACCCGGGATGTCGAGAGACGGAACCGGCTGACAGCGCGGGGATGGATGGTCATCGTGGTGACCAAGCGACAGCTCTGGCGAACACCCGACGAACTCGCGGCCCAGCTTCTGCGGGCGTTCGCAGAGCGGAGCTGAGTTGCGGCTCCCCGGGGAGTGAGGGTCGCCGGTGGGATGCGCCCCTGGCGCGAGCCGAGCGGGGCCCTCCCTGGAGCGAGCCGAGCGGGGCCCTCCCTCGCGCGAGCCGTCACTCCGGT
>NZ_JADDKI010000383.1:0-4823 GCF_015356725.1 Dietzia sp. SYD-A1 | reverse complement strand
GGGGTAGGAGGGGAGGGACCGGCCCGGGTGGCTCTTCTCCTGTCGGAAACCGTCCAGGTCGTGTTCCCGGAGGCGCCCCTCGAGGTAGGCGCGTGCGTACATGCCGGGCGAGGCGTGCCCCTGGAAGAAGATGTGGTCCCCACCGCCGGGGTGGTCCTTGCCGCGGAAGAAGTGGTTGTACCCCACCTCGTAGAGCGGTGCCGCCCCCGCGTAGGTGGAGATGTGGCCGCCCACGCCGATGCCGGGACGCTGGGCCCGGTGCACCATGATCGCGGCGTTCCACCGGATCCAGCGCCGGTAGGTGCGCTCCACGGACTCGTCGCCCGGGAACTCGGGTTCGAGACTGGTGGGGATCGTGTTGACGTAGTCCGTCGAGGTCAGGGCGGGCAGGGGTACGCGCTGCTTGGACGCGCGCTCGAGGAGCCGCAGCATGAGGTAGCGGGCCCGCTCGGGGCCTGCCTCCGCGAGCATGCCGTCGAGTGAGTCCATCCACTCCTGGGTCTCCTCGGGGTCCGAGTCCGCGAGGTAGGACGCGACCCCCTCGCGGAGGACCGGCACATTGGTGGGTGCGGAACCATCTCTCGTGCCTACGGTCTCGGTCATGCGTCTCGTCCTCACTTCTGCGATACGTACAGCGGCGACCCGGTGGGGGCACCACACATGTCGGGGTGCAGTCTCCGGTCGACCGCGCGTACCGCGGGTGTGGGTTGGATCGCGTGGTCGGCCGGACACGGGCCGTCGTCGGCCCATGTCTCCCCCTGATTGTGCCCCAAAGCGTGATGCGGGACACGAGCCTGCGGTCCCGGCGACGAAATGGGCGGTTGTCGTTTCCCCTGGGAGGGTGCCCGGGTAGTGTTCCTGGTCAGCGAAAGACCAAGACGAACACACTCGGATTCGAGGGAGGAACACCACGGTGGTCGCCGCGGCGAACCAACAGGACGGGGCGGATCAGATTGCTGGTCAGCTCGAACTGACGAAGGACATGCTCGTTCAGGAGGTCGGATGGGATTCCGACTGCGACGAGTCGATCAGTGAGGCCGTCGAGGACGCCGTCGGGTCGGAGCTGTTGGAGGAGGACACAGACGAGATCGTCGACGCCGTGCTGCTCTGGTGGCGCGACGGGGACGGCGACCTGGTGGACAGGCTGATGGACGTCGTGACCCCGCTCGCAGAAGAGGGCTCGGTGTGGGTCCTCACCCCCAAGACGGGGAATGCCGGTCACGTGGAACCCGCGGTCATCGCCGAGTCGGCCCAGACGGCTGGGATGCTCCAGACGCGTACCGCGGCCCTCGGGGACTGGGCGGGAAGCCGTCTGGCGTTGCGGAAGAACAGCATCCCGCGGAAGTGATGTCCCCCCGGGGGGTGGCGTCACCGTTCAGCGCGGTGCCCCCCCCGGGGGGTGCCACGCCGTGACCAACGCGGGCGGCGGCACCGGAGGTCGACAGTCGAGCGGCGGCCCTCAGCCCGTGGGTTCGAGCAGGACAACCTCGCCGGACACCTCCTGCGCGGGTCCCGGCAGCGGTATCCGGTACGGGAGACGATCCTGGCTGGCATATGGCTCGACGCGGCGGTTACTGCCCCAGGCCCACAGACCACCGGTCTGGTCGATCCCGTAGGACGACGCGCTGCTCGCGCCGATCCACCGCATCGGGGGCACACCCACCACCTGGCGGGGTGTGGAGATGGAGAAGTCCTCGGTGTTGCCGTCGCCCAGGATCCCGTAGACGCTCCGGCCCCAGGCCCAGACGCGTCCCTCGGTATCCCGTGCGAGCGCGTATCTGCTCCCGGCCGCCACCTGGACGATGTCGGTCAACCCGTCGACCTTGACGGCCCGGGTGGTCTGTCCGCCGCGTGGCTCGACCCCGAGAAGTCCGTGGACGTTGTTGCCCCAGGCGCACACGTCGCCGCTGCCGGTGGCGATGATCCCGGCACCGCCGGGGTTGGCCACGCTGACGGCACCGGGTAGACCGCGGATGGTGCGGACCTCCGTCCCGTCCGGCTCTCCGAGAATCCGGGTGAGGTTGGTTCCCCAGGCCTGGATCTTGCCGTCGGAGCGGAGGGCCAGGGCGTTGAGCTGTCCGTAGGCGACCCCGATCACCTTCTCCACACGGGGGACAAGGGCCGGGGTGGGCTGCGCTCGGCTGCCTCCCTTCTCTCCTCCGGACGCGATGAACCCATCACCCCAGGCGACCACCGACCCGTCGGAACGGGTCGCCAGGAACGTCGAGCCCACGGCTTCCACGGACGTCACATCGTTGACGCCGGGGACCTTCTGCGGCCGGAGTACCTCCGGCGCTCCGGCCCCGACGCCGCCCAGGACTCCGAGATGGTCCACCCCGACCACCGAGACGGTCCCGTCCGGGTGGACCGCGGCGATCGCGTTGCGGGCGTCCGCCACCGAGATCACCTCCTCCCATCCCTCGATCGGACCGGGCGGGAGCGAGCCGCGGACGACGCTGCCCATCAGTACCGCCTGCCCCGGGGCCCGGGTCTCAGGGCTGGGTGAGGCCGAGGAGTCCGGGCACGGCGGCGCGGTCATGACCGCGCGATCGGCCGCGCTGCACCCGGTGACACCGGCGAGCGCCAACGAGAGCGCGACGGCCGAACGGACGGTCCTGAGGAGGTTCGCCATGACCGGATTCTGCGGTGGAGACGGACGGTTGTCCAGGGGCTTCATCCGCGCAGTACCGGGACGGCGCCGCGGTCACCCCGACGGTCCGGGGGTCTCCTGACCGGTCACCCCGGGGGCCGTCGTCCTCGGGGGGTGGGATAATCTGTCGCACACCGTCCCGAACCATCGAGGCGGGATTCTCGTGGCGTTGCGGAAGAACAGCATCCCGCGGAAGTGATGTCCCCCCCGGGGGTGCCGGTGTTCGCTCGTCGAACGCCGGCCGTCAGCCCGCCGGTTCGAGCAGGACGACCTCGCCTGACACTTCCTGTGCGGGTCCCGGCAGCGGTACCTGGTATGGGCGACGATCCTGGCCGGCGTACGGCTCGACGCGGTGGCCGCCGCCCCAGGCCCACAGTTCACCGTTCTGGTCGATCCCGAAGGACGAGGTGCTATCGGCGCCGATCCACCGCATCGGGGGTACACCCTGCACCTGGAGGGGCTCCGCGGTCGAGGTGTCCTCGGTGCTGCCGTCACCCAAGACCCCGGAGACGACCCGGCCCCAGGCCCAGACGCGCCCGGCGGTATCCCGGGCGAGCGCGTAGTCGCTCCCGGCGGCCACCTGCACGATGTCGGTCAGCCCGTCGACCTTGACGGCCCGCGGACTCTGGCCGCCCCGCGGCTCGACGCCCAGAAGTCCGTGGACGTTGTTACCCCACGCGCAGACCTCTCCGGTGCTGGTGGCGATGATCGCAGCCCCGCTAGAGTTGGCGACGCTGACGGCCCCGGGGACGTCCCGAATCGTGCGCACCAGCGGCCCGTCCTGCTCACCGATGACCTGGGTGAGATTGATGCCCCACCCCTGGAGTTTCCCGTCGGACCGCAGCGCGAGCGCGTTGAGTTGCCCGGAGGCCACCTCGATCACGTTCTCGACCTTGGGGACCAGGCTCGGGGTGGGCTGGTTCCGCTCGTCGCCGCGGCGGCCCCCGCTCGCGATGAACGAGTCGCCCCACGCGATGACGGATCCGTCGGAGCGGGTCGCCAGGAACGCCCCGCCCACGGCGGCGACGGATGTCGCGTCCTGGATGCCGGGCACCGTGCGGGGCTGCTGGGTCCGCATGCCCCCGGCCACCGTGCCGGCCAGGAGACCCCGGTGATCCTCCCCGACCACCGAGACGGTTCCATCCGGGTGGACCGCGGCGAGGGCGGGGCCGGCATCGGCGACCGAGACGACCTCCTCCCATCCCGCGATCGGGCCGGGGGGGACCGTGCTCCCGGCGAGACCGCCGAGGAGTACCGCCTGTCCCGGGGCCCGCTTGTCAGGGGTGGGTGTCGCCGACGAGTCGGGGCACGGTGGCGCGGAAATGACCGCGCGGTCGGCCGCGCTGCACCCGGCGACACCGGCGAGCGCCAGCGAGAGCGCGACCGCCGACCGGACAGTCTTACGGAGATTCCCCATGACCGGATTCTGCGGTGGAGACGGACGGTTGTCCAGGGTCTGCATCCGTGCAGTACCGGGACGGCTCCGCGGTCACCCGGACGGGCCGGGGTCTCCTGACCGGTCACCCCGGGGGCCGTCGCCCTCGGGGGTGGGATAATCTGTCGCACACCGTCCCGAACCATCGCGGCGGGGTTCTCGCGCGCGTAGCTCAGCGGTTAGAGCTCTGGTCTTACACACCAGCGGTCGGGGGTTCGATTCCCTCCGCGCGCACTCATGAACACTCATCTGCTCCGGGCCCTGGGGACCGCGTTGGGGTTCGCCGCCGACGCCGCGATCGCGGACCCGGTCCGGTGGCATCCCGTGGCGGGCTTCGGACGGTGCGCCTCGGCACTGGAGCAGGTGCTCCACCCGGACACCGGCCGCGATGACACCAGGACGGGCACCTATGCCCGGGGGTTGGCCTACACGGTTGTGCTCGTGGGCGGGACCGCGACCGTCGTGGGAGCCGCCGAGGCTCTCGCCGCCGGCCGGCCGGTCGTGCGGGTGGGTGTCACGGCGATCACGGTGTGGTCCTGCCTCGGCGGTACCTCGCTGCTCCGGGTGGCCGAGCGGCACGCGGACCTGCTGGAGCGGGGCGATGTTCCCGCGAGCCGCTTGCTCCTGCCGTGGCTCTGCGGACGCGATCCGGACCTGCTCGACGCCGACGACCTGGCCCGGGCCGTCGTGGAGTCGGTCGCGGAGAACACCTCCGACGCCGCCGTGGCGACCATGTTC
>NZ_JADDKI010000382.1:0-7826 GCF_015356725.1 Dietzia sp. SYD-A1 | reverse complement strand
GGCCTCTGCTCCCCGGTTCAGCCTCCCCGCCCCGGCGCTGCCCTCAGCGCTCCCCGGCGATGGTCTCGGCGCGGGTCAGGCAGGCACGCGCCCGCTCGTCCAGCTCCCACGAGAGCGTCTCACCGGCGGGGACCGTCACCGCCCGCCCCTGCACGGTGCAGTCGAAATCCGCACCGTTGAGGTTGACGATCGTGATCTCCGTGTGGGTGCACCGGACCCGCACGTGCGTTCCGCGCACGGTCAGCCGGAACGTCAACGCGCCCCATTCGGCCGGCACCCGGGGGTCGAACGAGATGTCGCCGCGGTAGTCGCGCATCCCGCCGAACCCGCTCACGAGCGCCGACCACACCCCACCCGCCGAGGCCACGTGGATCCCGTGTGCGGCGTTGCCGTGCACGTCCGCCAGGTCCACCACGAGCGCCTTGGAGAAGTGCTCGAAGGCCTCGTCGCAGTAGCCGATCTCGGCGGCGATGATCGACTGCACGACCGCCGAGAGAGTGGAGTCACCCGTGGTGAGCGGATCGTAGTACTCGAAGTTGGCCCGCTTCTGCTCCTCGGTGAACTCGTCGCCCCGCAGGAACATCGCCAGCACCACGTCCGCCTGCTTGAGCACCTGGTGCCGGTAGATCACCAGAGGGTGGAAGTGCAGCAGCAACGGGCGACGCGGGTGCTCGAGATCCTGGTCCCAGACCTCCTTGGCCAGGAAGTCCTGGTCCTGCGGGTGCACGCCGAGGGTCTCGTCGTAAGTGATCACCATGTTCTCGGCGGCACGCCGCCATTCCGCGATCTCGCCGTCGTCGATCCTCAGCCGCCGGCAGATCGCCGCCCACCGGCCGTCACCCAGTTCGGCGATGCGCTTGCAGGCGACCGCCGCCGCCGCCAGGTTGAACCGCGCCATGGCGTTGGTGAACAGGTTGTTGTCCACCACGGTGGTGTACTCGTCGGGCCCGGTGACGCCGTGGATGTTGAAACACCCGTCTTCGGCGAAGAACCCGAGGGAGACCCACATCCGGGCGGTCTCGACCAACACGTCCACACCCTCGCGGATCATGAACTCCTCGTCACCGGTGGCCCACAGGTACTTGACCATCGCGTGCGCGATGTCGGCGTTGATGTGGTACTGCGCGGTGCCGGCCTCGTAGTAGGCGGAGGCCTCCTCGCCGTTGATCGTCCGCCACGGATAGAGCGCGCCGTTCACGGACAGGAAGCGGGCGCGGGCGCGGGCCTTGTCGAGCATCGAGTAACGGAAGCGCAGGGCGTTCCGGGCGAAGCGCGGCATCGTGTAGGTGAGGAACGGCAGGACGTAGGTCTCGGTGTCCCAGAAGTAGTGACCCGAGTAGCCGCTCCCGGTCACGCCCTTCGCGGCGATCCCGTAGGTCTCGGCGCGCGCGGAGGCCTGGGCCAGCTGGAACAGGTTGAATCGGATGGCCTGCTGGGTCTCGGGCGGGCCGTCGACCTCCACGTCCCCGCGGTGCCAGAAGTGGTCGTACCAGTCGCGCTGCGTGCGCTGCAGGTCCTCCACTCCGCGGTCGCGCGCCCGGGACAGGGTTCGCGCGCACCGGTCGGCGAGCTCACCGGCAGGGACCTTCTCGGAGGTGTGGTAGGCGGCCAGTTTGGTCAGCCTCAGGACGCGGCCGGGCGTGACGTGGGCGTGGTAGACGACCTTGGACGCGTCGTCATCGCTCTCCACGCTCATCGCGATCTCGTCTTCGGTCTCGACCTCGTGGTCCACGGCCACGGCGATCGACATCCCGGAGTTGGCGCAGCGGTACCCGTGCACCTGGTACCCGCGCTGGCCGGCGGAGACCACGGGCTCGAGCACCCGGTGGTCGAAGCCGTCCGACCGGCGCGGATCGAACCCCTCGGGCACGGTCTCGGCGGAGTGGTACTCGTCCTCGCCGTCCTGCCGGTTGAGGACCTGCGAGGAGATCACGACCGGCGCCGGCTCCTCGGGGAGCTCGATCTCGTAGGTCATCACCGCGAGGTGCTTCTCCACCATCGAGACCATGCGAGTGGTGCGGATGACCACCTTCTTGCCGGCCGGGGTGCGCCAGGTCAGCTCGCGGCGCAGGATCCCGTCGCGGAAGTCGATACTGCGTTCGTAGTGCTCGAGGTCGGCCTCGCTCACGCGCAGTGGCTCGTCGTCCACGTAGACGCGGATGGTCTTGGTGTCGGGGGCCTCCACCATGGTCTGGCCCTCGCGCGCCAACCCGAAGGCGTCCTCGGCGTGCTGGATGTGCCAGGTCTCGTGGAATCCGTTGACGTAGGTGCCGTGGGTGTGGGAGTCGCGGCCCTCCTCCGGGTTGCCGCGCATGCCCAGATACCCGTTGGCCACGGCGAACTGCGTCTCGGAGACGCCCAGCGCAGTGGCTTTGGGGTTGGTCTCCACCCAGCGCCACGGGTCCGCGGGGTGTGTGGAGCGGTTGATCTCCGGCACCTCCAGGTGACTGCGGAGGTTGACGCCGTAGGTCGTCCGGATGTTGCCGGGGACGGACTGCCCGATCGTGTCGTGGACCGGGCCGCGTCCGGGGGGGACGGGTGTCATGACCGTGCCTCCGTCAGCCCGGGGATGAGGTCCGCCAGGTCGTCGACGACGATGTCCGCACCCTCTCGGAGCAGTACCTCACGCCCCGCACCGCGATCCACACCGACGACGCGCGCGAACCCGCCGGCGGCGCCGGCCTGCACGCCCGAGACGGCGTCCTCGATCACCGCGCAGCGGCCCGCGGGCACGCCCAGCAGTTCTGCGGCCCGAAGGTAGGTGTCCGGGCGGGGCTTGCCGGGGATCCGATCCGCCTGGGCCAGCAGGCCGTCGACGATGACCTCGAAACGGTCCAGCAATCCGGCCGCCTCGAGCACGGGGCGTGCGTTCTTGGAACTGGAGACCACGCAGGAGGCGATCCCGGCGGCGTCGAGGGCGTCGAGGTAGGCGACCGACCCCGGGTAGGGCTCGATCCCCTCGTCGAGCAGCTCGCGGAAGACGATGTTCTTGCGCTGACCCAGGCCGTTGATCGTGTCCGCGTCGGGCGAGTCCTCGTCGTCGCCCTCGGGGAGGGTGATGCCGCGGGCGGCGAGCATCGACGCGATACCCTCCACGCGGGGTTTGCCGTCGATGTAGTGGAAGTAGTCGGAGTCCGAGTACGGGGCGATCCCGCGGTCGGCGAAGTAGGCGGTGAACATCCGCTTCCACGCCTGCATGTGCTTCTCGGCGGTCGGGGTGATGACCCCGTCGAGGTCGAAGAGCACAGCATCGATGCCGTCATGGTCCATGTCGAATCCTGCTTCCGGGTCGGTGGGCCGATCGGGCTCAACCGGTGACGCATCAAGGGTAGACACCCGGCCCGGGGACCGAGCCCATCACCTCCCCCCGTGCGGCCCATCTCACTGAGGCGCGGGGGTGGAGGGCGGATCACCATGCCTCCACGCGGGCGACAATGCACCGTTGTCGGGTACCCGGTGGCACTATGGTCGATGACTCTGTACTAGAAGGAGAGAGATGCGACTTCGCACCCGCAATCCCCGCCGTGTCGCGATCGCCGGCCTCGCACTGGTCACCGCGGCCGCACTGACGGCCTGCACGTCCGACGACGAAGGGAACGGCGACGCCTCGGGCGACGCCCAGACCACGACGACCGTCAACGAGTCCGCGCCCCAGGCACCTCTCGACCAGCTGGTCCTGGGCGAGGGCGAGGCCCCCGGTGGCGGTGTGGTGCAGGTGATCGAGCCGGCTCTCCTCCAGGAGGCGGTCGACAAGCTCGTCGCCGACCAGGGCAAGCAGCTCATGGAGGACCCGGCGTGCGACAGGGTCTCCCGACTGGAGACGGTCTCGAACTTCGCGACCACCGACGGCCTGACCGCGGCGGTGCGGTACAAGCAGTCGGAGGAGGACGAGACCGAGCACCGTTTCGGGATCGGCATGGTGGGCGAGAAGCTCGACGACTTCATGGACCGCTCGCTGTACGAGGCCTGCACCTCCTCGCGGAGCACCACCAACCCGGACGTCGAGCTCGTCATGACCGTGGACGACGCCCCAGCCCTCGAGGGCGTCGAGGGCTTTCGGGTGACCAGCGACTTCATCACCACCCGGCCCGACGGCACCCGTTCGCTGAGCCGGGCCATCGCGATCCACGGCTACACCCGCGAGACCACCGTGAGCGTGGAGTACGCGGCCCGCGGCAACGACCCGGCGGCCAACCCGGTCCTGCCCTCCGCGGACGGCGCGCTGGATGCCATCTACCAGGCGCAGATGGCCAAGATCGCGACGGCCGAGTAGCAGGCTGTCGCCGGCACCTCAGCCGGCGACGGCACCCCGGTCATACGAAGAGAGCGTTCCGCGCACGTCGCCCCGGAGGCGGTGCGCGGAACGCTCTTCTCGTCGGCCCCCGGCCTGTCGCCGACAGAGCCGGGCGGCGCCCTACAGGTTGATCATGTGCCCGCTGACGCCCTCGATGGCCTCCTTCATGGCCTCCGACAGCGTCGGGTGGGTGTGCACGTTGCGCGCCACGTCCTCGGCGGTGAGGTCCCACATCTGGGCCAGCGTCAGCTCGGGCAGCAGCTCGGAGACGTCGGGGCCGATGAGGTGCCCGCCGAGCAGCTCACCGTGCGTCGCGTCGGCCACGATCTTGACGAACCCGACCGCGTGGCCGAGGCCCTGGGCCTTGCCGTTGGCCGAGAACGGGAACTTGCCCACCTTGACGTCGTACCCCTCGTCGCGGGCCTGCGCCTCGGTGAGCCCGAAGGAGGCCACCTGCGGCTGACAGAAGGTGGCGCGGGGCATCATCCGGTAGTCGCCCAGCGTCTGGGTCGGCGCGCCGGCCATGGTCTCCGCCGCCACGACGCCCTGCGCCTCGGCCACGTGGGCCAGCTGCAGCTTGGCCGTGACGTCGCCGAGCGCGTAGATGCCCTCGACATTGGTCCGCATGTGGTCGTCGATCGCGATGGCGCCGCGGTCGGTGAGCTCCACGCCGGTGTTCTCGAGCCCGTAACCCTCGACGCGGGGCGCGAATCCCACGGCCATCAGCACCTTGTCCACGGTCAGCGTCTGGGTCTTGCCCTCCTCGCCGTTCTTCTCGACCTCGACCTCGACCGAGTCGCCGTTGTCGGTGACCTTGGTGGTCTTGTGGCCGGTGAGGACCTTCACCCCGAGCTTCTTGTAGTGCTTGGCGATCTCCTTGGAGACCTCGGCGTCCTCGTTCGGCAGGAGGCCGTCCATGTATTCGACGATCGTCACCTCGACGCCGTAGTTGGCCATGACGTAGGCGAACTCCATGCCGATCGCGCCCGCACCCACGATCACGACCGAGTCCGGGAGCTCGCGGGAGAGGATCTGGTCCTCGTAGTCCACCACGTTCTCGCTCAACTCGATTCCGGGGAGCGTCTTGACCACGGAGCCGGTGGCGATGATGCAGTTGTCGAAGGTGTACGCGGTGCCGTCGACCTCGATCGTCTTGTCGTCGGTGAAGCTGCCGAAGCCGTCGATCTCGGTGATCTTGTTCTTCTTCATGAGGAAGTGGACACCCTTGACGATGCCCTCGGAGACCTTCCGGCTGCGGTCGTAGGCCGCGCCGAAGTCGAAGGACACATCACCGGAGATGCCGTAGGTCTTGGCCTCACGCAGCACCGTGTTGGCCAGCTCGGCGTTGCGGAGAAGCGCCTTGGAGGGGATGCACCCGACGTTGAGGCATACCCCGCCCCAGTACTTCTCCTCGATCACGGCCACTTTGAGGCCGAGCTGGGAGGCGCGGATTGCGGCGACGTAGCCACCGGGGCCCGCGCCGAGGACGATGAGGTCGTAATGAGTGTCAGCCACGCCACACAGGGTAGCGCTCCGGGCGGCCCGGATGAGCCGGAGCGATGCGGAACCCCACCCGAAATGACCGTCGCCGCCTCCTCCCGGGGGGAGGGGCGGCGACGGTACCCGCGTCGGGTGCGATCAGGACAGGTTGCCCAGGACCGACTTCAGCGCCGTGGCGACGAGGTTGCCGATGGTCTCGGCGATCTGGTCGGTGATCGTCTGCGTGGAGCTTCCGGTACCGGTGGCGTTGCCGAGGGAGTCCGTGACCGAACCGAGGCTGAGAGAACCCATTGTGTATCTCCGTTTATCGAGTGCATTCCCGAGGGGTTCGAGAATGGCCGGGTCAGGCGACCCCTGCATGTCGTTGATGGTACTGACGCTACGGCTCGGTAACAAGAGCCTGTGTATTTCTTACCTCCGGTACGGATGTCCCCACGCCGCACACGGCATCATCGGGGCATGACCTCACCCGTATCGCCCGACAACTCACCCGCGTCAGCCGACCCGTACCTGCACCTCGAGGACGTCGATTCGGCCGAGGCTCTCGAGTGGGTCCGGGTACGTAGCGACCGCACCGTCGCGGACCTGGCCTCCGGCCCGGAGGCCGAGGCCGCCTACGCGCGCGCCCTCGAGATCCTCGACGCCACCGACCGCATCGCGTGGCCGGTCCTGCGGGGCCGGTACGCCTACACCTTCTGGCGGGATGCCGACCATCCCCGCGGGCTGTGGCGACGGGTGCCGTGGTCCGTGCTGGTCAGTGGCGCTCCGGGCGTCGATCACCCGGCCTGGGACACCCTCGTGGACGTGGACACCCTGGCGGCGGAGGAAGGGGTCAACTGGGTCTATTCGGGAGCGGTGGTCCGGCGTCCCGCCGACGACAGGGCGCTGCTTCGGCTCTCACGCGGGGGCGCGGACGCGGTGGAGGTCCGCGAGTTCGACCTGACCACCCGCCGGTTCGTCCCCGAGTCCGAAGGCGGGTTCCGACTGTCGGAGGCCAAGAGTTCGGTGTCCTGGGTGGACCGGGACACGCTGCTGCTGTCCTCACCGCTGGACCCGGAGGGATCGGACGCCACCGACTCCGGCTACCCGCGCCTGGCGAGGGTGTGGCACCGCGGGTCCGACCCGCTCGACGCCCCGGTCATCTTCTCCGGGCGGACGCAGGACGTGGCGGTGGGGGCCTCGTACGACCTCACCTCGGGCCGGTACACGGCCAGTCGCGCCCCGGACTTCCACTCCTCCGAGGAATGGTTCTGGTCCCCGGGGGTCGATCCCGCCACCACGGCGCCCCGCCGGGTGCCGGTGCCCGAGGACTGCCGGGTGAGTTCCTGCGGGGACTGGTTGCTGCTGCGCCCGCGCACCGACCTCGAGGCCGCGGGCCGATCCCACCCCGGCGGTTCGGTCCTCGTGGTGCCGTGGTCCGCCGTCGACGCCGATCCCTCGCGACTGCCCGAGCCCGTCGTGCTGTTCTCCCCCACCCCCTCCACGACGGTCGAGGACGTGACCTGGGGCCGGGGCCGGATCCTGCTGACGATCCTCGACGACACCGAGTCCCGTCTCGAGGCGTACGCGATCCCCGGGTCGGCGGACGGGGCCTGGGAGCCCCGTCCGGTCGAAGGGCTACCGGACCACGTGTCGGTGGACGTGCTGTCCTGCGACCGCCTGTCCGGCCGGGGCGACGTCGGGGGCGACGACGAGGATGACGGGAACGAGCGCCCCCACCCCGACGACGCCGTCCTGGCGGTCTCCGGTCCGATCGTCCCGCCCTCGCTGGTGTTACTCCGCGCGGACGGCACCACCACCACACTCGGGTCCACCCCCGACCGTTTCGACGCCACCGGCATCGAGGTCACCCGTCACACGGCTGTGAGTGACGACGGCACCTCGGTGCCGTACACCGTGATGCGGGGCCCCGGGCCCGACGGGCCCAGACCGACCATCCTCTACGGCTACGGCGGTTTCGAGGTGGCGATGCGACCGTCGTACGCGGCCCTGCGCGGGGCGCTCTGGCTCGCCGGAGGGGGCGCCTACGTGG
>NZ_JADDKI010000381.1:0-3513 GCF_015356725.1 Dietzia sp. SYD-A1 | reverse complement strand
TGGCTCCTCGGCGCGGCTGGCCGCACCGAGGAGCCACAGCTGCGGACGGGGATCGGGATCGGTGTCCGGCGTGCGGCCGGAGTGCGCCACCACGACGTGCGCGTTGGTGCCGCCGAACCCGAGCGAGCTGATCCCGGCGACGCGCGGCCGATCCGGGTCCCAGTCTGACGGGGCGTCGGCGCAGCGGAGGGCGGAGCCGGCGAGCCCGAGGTCGGGGTTGGGATCCGCGCAGTGCAGCGAGGCCGGGATCACTCCCCGCTCGACCGCGAGCACCGCCTTGATGAGGCCGGCGACCCCGGCGGCCGCCTCGGTGTGCCCGATGTTGGACTTGATCGAGCCGAGCAGACACCACGGTCGCTCCGCCCGCCCGAACACCCTGTGCAGCGCCGCGACCTCCACGGGATCGCCCATCCGGGTGCCGGTACCGTGCCCCTCGACGTATCCGATGTCGCGTGGCCCCAGGCCCGCGCCGGCCAGTGCCTCGGCGATGACCGAGGCGTGTCCGTCGACGCCCGGCACCACGAACCCGGCCTTGGCGGCTCCGTCGTTGTTGACGGCACTGCCCCTGATCACCGCTCGGATCCGGTCCCCCCGACCGCACGGCGTCACCGTAACGGCGCAGGACGACCGCGCCCGCGCCCTGAGTGAACACCGCTCCGGAGGCACCGTCGCCGTAGCTCCGCGTGTGCCCGTCGACGGAGAACGGCCCGTCGGGGACGTAGACGTACCCGTGAGAGGCCGGCACCCGCACGGTGACCCCACCGGCGACCGCCATGTCCGATTCGCCGCTGCGCAACGATTCCACCGCGAGGTGGACCGCGACCAGGGAGGTCGAGCAGGCGGTGAGCACGGTCTGCGCGGGCCCGGTGAGGTTCATCCGGTAGGCGATACCGGTCGCGAGGTAGTCCGGCATGGTCCCCAGCGCGATCTGCATGGCATGGGCCGGATCGGTCCCGCCGGACGGGTCGAAGGTCTGCCGGAACGCGTGGTGGAGATACGCGGAGGGAGAACATCCGGCGAACAAACCCACCCGGTCCACGCCTGAGCCGTGCCCGTGGCCGGCGTCGTCGAGCGCGTGCCACACCTCCTCCGCGAAGACCCGGTGTTGCGGGTCGAGGTACCTGGCCTCGTGCCGGCTGAGTTCGAACGCGGCGAGATCGATGCCGTCGATCGGGCCGAGGTCCGACCCGGTGGGCACGAAGCCCGGGTGGTCGACGAGCTCCGAGGGTGCGCCGGCGCGACGCGCGGCCTCGCGATCGGTTCGCACGACCCCCTCCCTGCGGTCGAGCAGCAGCCTCCACAGCGCCTCGACGTCGGGCGCGCCGGGCAGGCGACAGGACATGCCGATCACGGCGATGTCCGACTCGTGGTGCGCCAGTCGCGGATCGACGGGACGGGTCATGAATTGGTCTCCTGCCGGATGCGGCGGCGCTGACGCCCGCGCTCACGGGCCTGCGCGAGCGGGTCGTGCGCATCGGGGCGGATGGCGGGCCGGGATCGGTCCGGGTCGGCGTGTGGGGTCACGTTCGGGTTCTGGGCCGGGTTCACGCTCGGGCTGGGTTCCCGGATCGGTTCGGGGCTCAGGGCTGGTGCGGCCTGCATCCCCGCGGCGAGCGATCTGATGTCAGGGTGGGCGAAGAGTTCCGCGAGCTCCACCCGGTGCCCTCGGTCGGCGAGTACCCGGCGGAAGCGGACGAGATCCATCGACGTCATCCCGAGTTCGAAGAAGCCCCGGTCGAGCTCGTCGTGTGACGGGGCCCTCCCGAGCACCTCGGCGACCGTGGCGCGCACGACGGTCAGCAGGTCGCCGTCGTCCCCCTCGACCGCGAGACGTCCCCGGATCGTCGTCGATCGGCGACGACCCAGTTCGGCGACATCGCGTCGCGGTACTCCTGGCGTCGCAGTGGAGGGAAAGCCGGGCTCGTGCCAGCGGTCGTCTCCGTCGGCCAGCGTCGTCACCGTCGCGGCCAGAACATCGGCGACCGCGTCGAGCACGCCATCGAGGAATGCGTCCTCCACCGCGTCGAGGACGAGCAGCAGCGAACCGTCGCTGTCGCGGAAGCTCTGGAGATCGATCAGGACCTGCGGCGTCGAGCTGATCGAGTGGACCGGCTCACCCAGCTGCGCCAGCGCATCGCACGCGGCCGGTCCGCCCGTCCACCCGGTCAGACCGGAGGAGTAGACCACGGGGAGCACGCCGGTGCCGCTGCCCGAACGGAGATGCTCGCGGATCCGGGTGTTACCGTGGCCGGATCCGTCGCGTCCGAGATCACGGACGCCCTCGAGTAGACGGGTCGCCGCGGCGCGGGCACGCTCGCTCGTGGACCGGCCCTCCGGGGGATCCAGCACGACGGTCGAGGTGTACTCCCCCACGACGTCCCGATGCTCGGCGGGGCGGTCGAGGACGGTCACCACGACCGGGGGTCGGTGCCCGTCATCGGTGGCCAGGAGCTCGGCGAACACGGTGACGAGGACCGCGTCGAGGGTGGCCCGGTGGACTGCACATCGCCGAATCAACTCCGTGGTGGTGCGCGGGTCGAGCTGGCGGCGTCGACGGGTGAACCGCGAGCTCTCGGGCGGGCGGACCGGCAGGAGGACGCGCGGCCTCGGTGCCCCCGCCTGCGGCGAATCCGGCAGCGCCGAGTCCCCCTGCGCCGCCCCGGCTCGGGCCTCAGCCCAGCTGAGGAATGCACCCTGGGGTCGGTCGACGGGGTCGCCCCGGTACGCCGCGGTCAGGTCACGGGCGATGATCTCCGCTCCACGGACGTCGCAGAACAGCATGTCGAGAATCAGCACGACCATCCATCGGGAGACCTCCGCGGCGGGCGCCGGTAACCGCACCGCACGGAGCTCGAGCCAGGGCCGCCCGCTCTGGGGGTCGTGGATCCGGGACATCTCCTCTGCTCGGCGGCGTTCACGCTCGGCGCGCACCTCGGCGTCCGTCGCCACGCTCAGGTCCTCGATCTGCAGTCGCGGCCGGGCCGCGGTGTCGAGGACCTGCCGGCCGTTGTCGTCGACTCGCGCCGACAGCATGGGGTGGGCATCGACGATCGTGTCCAACGCCCGCTCGAGCGCCGGGACGTCGAGACCGCCCACCTCGACCTCGGTCCGATAGCGCGGCGCGACCGGGCGGCCCAACCACGGGTCCGCACGGCCGACGAGATAGGCCACCTGCATCTCTGTCAGAGGGGCGCTCGTGACCAACGTTTCAGGGGGCTCCGCGATGACGGGCTCGGGCGTGAGCGTCTGAGCTGGGCCTGAGGGGCGGGATGCGCGGTCCGACGGCGGTGCGGCCCTTCGGCCGAGGCGCAGCACGACGAGGTGGTCTGGCCCACCGGCCGTGGCCTCCGCCTCCAGGCCCTCCTCGGGTGCGGCCTGCTCGATCCGGCTCAGCCACCGACCGGCCGCGAGCAGCTGTGATCCGAGTGGGCCGTCTCCAGCGGCGATCGTCACCTCCACACCGGAGCCGGCACGGGCCACATCGAGGAGGTCCGTGCCCGAATCGTGCGGGGC
>NZ_JADDKI010000380.1:0-6011 GCF_015356725.1 Dietzia sp. SYD-A1 | reverse complement strand
CGACCGTGGTGGTCTGGGCGGGAGAGGCGGACTTGAGGAACCCGCCCAGGCGGACGAGGTCCTCATCGTGTTCCGCGAGCAGGACCCCGAGCAGCGCGGTCGCGGGCACGAGACCGACGAACCGGCCGTCGTCGACGACCGCCAGGGTCGGTTCGCCGTGTTGGACGGCGCGCCACGCCGCCTGCTCCTGCACGGCGGTCGGGGCCACCACCGGGGGAGCGGTGTCCATGATCGCGCCCGCCCGCGTGTCGTCCGGGGAGCGGAGGAGCCGCTCGATCGTCACCAGTCCGAGCAGCCGCTCGCCCTCGAGGATCGCGACCACCGCGGCGCTGTCGACGTCCCCGCTGCGAAGCCCCTCCAGCACGTGGCCCACGGTGTCGTCCGGGCCCGCGGTGGGGACGCGGCGCGAGGCATACCGGCCCGCCGTCCCGAGCGGATGGGTGTCGGCGGGAACCGAGGTCGTCATGGGCGGGTCCTGTCCGTGGTGGGGGGTTGCTCGTGAGCCAACCTGTGTGGACGACGGCGGTCAAGGGCCGGCTCGGGTCGGCGATCGAAGAACGGCTGGTGGGCGGGCCGTTGCCGTGCCATTCTTGCGAGACCTGCCGGCCCCGACCCGGGCGCAGCCGCGGCGGGGTCGGCTCGGAGCGCGGACAGAGGGACGCGGATGGAACGCACGGGGGCGGGAGGCCAGCCGGCTCTGCGCCGCGTGATGGGACCCGGCCTGCTTCTGGTGTTCATCGTGGGCGACATCTTGGGCACCGGGGTCTACGCGCTCACCGGCAAGGTCGCGGCGCAGGTCGGCGGAGTGGCGTGGTTGACCTTCCTCCTGGCCTTCGGCGTGGCGGTCCTCACCGCCGCGAGCTACCTCGAGCTGGTCACCAAGTACCCCACTGCCGGCGGGGCGGCGGCCTACGCGCACCGCGCGTTCCGGGTGCAGGCGCTCACGTACCTCGTGACCTTCGCCGTGATGGCCTCGGGCCTCACGTCCGCCGCCTCGGCCGCGCTCGCGTTCGCCGGGAATCTCACCCAGGTCATCCCCGCGGACGGGCTCCCCGACCACGTCCGCGTGGCCGAGCAGGCCCACGGCGTCGGAGGGGGCCAGCTCTCCTGGCTGGACTCGGTGACCGGGAACGGGCTGCTGGTGGGGATCGCGCTGGCGTTCATCCTCGCGGTGGCAGCGATCAACCTGCGCGGGATCTCGGAATCGGTCCGGCTCAACGTCGTGCTCACCGCGATCGAGGTCTCAGGGTTGCTGCTGGTGATCGGGATCGGGGTCTGGGCGCTCTCGCACGGCCACGGCGATCTGTCGCGGCTCACCCAGGTGGAGACCTCGCCGGGGGAGAGCCCGGTGCGCTCGATCACCGCCGCCACCGCCCTGGCCTTCTTCGCCTTCGTCGGATTCGAGGACTCGGTGAACATGGCGGAGGAGACCCGGGATCCCGCGCGCGTCTTCCCCCGGATCATGTTCGCCGGGTTGGCGATCACCGGGGTGATCTACCTGCTGGTGGTGGCGGTGTCGGTGTCCGTGGTGCCGCCGGAGGTCCTGGGTTCGGGCGAGACGCCGCTGCTCACGGTGGTGGCGGTGGGGGCGCCGGCGTTCCCCCTGTGGATCTTCGCGCTCATCACCATGGCCGCCGTGGCCAACTCGGCCCTGATCAACATGCTCATGGCCTCTCGGTTGCTCTACGGCATGGCGGGGGAGAAGGTCTTGCCCTCCCTGCTCGGCAGGGTGCTGCCCGGCCGTCGCACTCCCTGGGTGGCGATCTGCGTGACCACGCTGCTCGCCGTGCTCCTCATCGCGGGGGTCGACCTGGCCTCGCTCGGTGGCACCACCTCCCTGCTGCTCCTGGCGGTGTTCGCGGTGACCAACTGCGCCGTCCTCGTGCTGCGCCGCAGTCCCGTGGAGCATCGGCATTTCCGGGCGCCGACGGTGATCCCCGTAGCGGGCCTGCTCAGCTGCGTGTTCCTGGCATCGCCGTGGTCGGGTCGGCCGGCGGAGGACTACCGGGTCGCGGCGCTGCTCCTACTCGCCGGGGTCGGGCTGTGGTTGCTCCGGGTGGTCATGTCGTCACGCTCCCGGCGGCGGCGCGACGAGCACGCCAGGCGCCCCACGCCGGACGGATGACGTGTTGTCCGCAGGGCCCCGGTCTCGACACGTTCCCGTCGACACACATTTCGTCGACCAGGCCGGCGGCGTGGAGCACAATGAACCCAGCGGGATGCTCCCCGTGACCGCGGGGGGCCGAGGCGCGGGAATCGGGACCGGGAACTCGAGCGGAGGTCGACGGGCACCGCGCGCCACCTCGGGAAAGGAGCACCGTGATGAAGGTCGGACGCCCATGGGCCGCGTACTCGCTGACCGCCGGGATCGCGATCTGGACGCTGTCGGCACTCGGGGGCGGGCCCGGGCTGTTCCTCGCGCCGGACGGGTCGGGCCTCGGATTCGATCCGGCGATCCTGCGGAACACGCCGTTCGCCGACTTCCTCCTGCCGGGAATCATCCTCGCACTCCTCGGCGTCGCCGGGGCGGCGGTCACGGCGCTGCTGGTCCGCGGGGTGCGCGCACGCGGTCGCCGCGAGTCCCCCTCTCCGTGGCAGTGGTACTTCGCGCTGATCGTGACGCTGGGCCACCTCGTCTGGATGGCGGGGGAGATCGCGTTCCTGTGGACTCCCGTCGCGGGACTCCCCGGCGACCAGCGGGCGATGTTCTACGGGTTCTGGTGGGGGTTCGGGCTCCTGAGTGTGGCGAACCTGCTCCTGGTGTTCGCGCCGTCGACCCGGCGCATCCTGGGAGGCCCGACACGGCAGCGGTGAGGGCTCCGGCTCGGATCGCGGGACCTGCGAGGGGAGGGGTTTGCGCCCTCGGATCGCTCCAGCAGCCGTCGCATTGCGCCGCGCGCGAGCATCAGCACCACGATAAGCGTGGTCACCGCGAGGAAGCCGCCCAGCTGGACGGCATCGCCGAACGCGAGCGCTACCAGCTCGAGGACCAGCAGCTTGCTGCCCGGCAACACCAGCACCAGTGCGGCCACGTTCACCGCGCGGACTGTGCGCGTCGTGCCCGAGCGGATGCGGCCCACGATCCGCTTCTTGACCCACAGCACGAGCTCCAGGACCACCTTGAGCAGGACGGCCGTGAGAAGCGAGAGAAGGAACGTCTCCGAGAGGACCGCGGGGAGGAGCTGGACAAACACGCCCAGCACGACGAGATACACGAGCACATCAACGAGATCGATCGGACGGATCCTCACCCGCCGAGTCTATCGACCGCGGCATCGGGTGGTCCCCGGTCTCGGGGCGGTGGGCACCGGTCTCAGTCAGCCGAGTTCGTCCGCCAGCCGGACGGTGGGGATCCAGTCGATCCCGAACACCCGGGCCACCTCGGAGAAGGTGGAGGCGTCCGCATCGGTGCTGGTCGCCGAGGCGATCAGGCGGGACAGCATCACCGTCCCCGCCCGCTCCTCGATCGTGCCCGCCGCAGCGAGGAGCGTTATGTAACTATCATAGAAGTGTTGGGTTCCTGCAAATCTACGTACCCGGCGGGAGCGGTGCTCGCACAGCCCTAGCACCGGGCACGATGGCGACTATGTACCTCATCGGGACCGGGCCGAGTGAGCTGCACGCTCACATCGACCTCGACCGCCGCCTGTAACAGCTCGACCTCTTCGACGGCGCCGAGGCATCCGTGGTCTCGACCGCCCACGAGAACGGGCACTGGTCGGTCGTAGCCGAGATCCGACCCGAAACGGCGGGGGAGAGGCGATGACGCCATTTGATGCGAGGTCACTGGGGCGAGCCATCCGCACCGTTCGTCTGGAAACCGGGCTCACGCAGCTCAAACTCGCGCTCGCCATCGGCGTCAGCGGCGGCCACATGAGCATTTGGGAACGGGGCCAGGTCCCCGCCGCCCGAGGCCGTCCGGCTCACACCCCGACCATGAGCCGCGAGCAGCTCGAAGCCATCGCCGATGCTCTGGGATGCACCGCTGCGTACATCGCCGACCGCGCATCCCTGTCGGCCACCACCCGAGTAAGTCTCGGCCTGCAACCGCTCGGCCCCTCCCGCACTCTCGTCGCGGGGATCGCATACGACCTCACCGACGCCGAAGCGGACCGGGCCGCCGACTTCATCGCCGGCCTCATCGCCGCCCGCGACCTGAACTGACCGCCGGTGTCGGAGGGTCCGGTTACGGTCCCGGCGTGGACGAGCTGGTGGACCGAATCCGACAAGCGGCCGACCAGGCAGGCGAGATGCATTTCCTCGAGCTGATGCGCTGGCACCGCGTAGTCGCCGGCCTCCCCGAACCCGACTGGGGAGCCCGCGGCGTCTACCGACTCGCCGTCACCGAGCTAGGCGAAGACAGGGCCGCCGAGCTACTGCACGACCTGCGACGACTGGCCCGTAACCCCCGCCGCTACCGCAACGGCGCCGACGGTAAACCCCGCTACAGAGTGGGCCGCACCGTTAGCGACCAGCACCGCCGCCAGCAATCGATTCGATGAGGCCGGCATCATGCCGGTCCAGGGTGCGAACATTATTAACCGCCCGCGACACCGGACGGGTCCGCAGTGTCGCCGCGACCGCTCGGGACTCGGCATCAAGCAGGTCGAGCAAGTCGGAGGCCTGGTCCTTGGCGATCTTCTCCGGGGACAGCCAGGTGTCCCATGCTCCAGGGGTCAGGAATGCCGGCATCCTGTCGTGGACCTCGCCAGCCGCGTCTTCCCCGGTGCGGGTGATGATCGTGAACGTCGTCTGCCACTCGGCGTCATCACCCTCTCGGTGAAAGGCGAGTAGGCCGGCAGCGAGCAGGAGCTCGTCGCCTGGGGCGTGGACGTAGCTGGGGTTCTTGACCTCTTTGCCGTCCTCGAGGGCCTCTTGCCACTCGTAGTAGCCCGTCATCAAAACTGCGATTCGGGCGGAAGCGAACGCCGAGCGGAACATTCCGTTGGTTGCCACGCCCTCGAGGCGAGCATTGATCGGCCGTGGGCCCTTCTCCTTGGCCCAGGACGGGCGAAAGCCCCATGTCGGTAGGGACGCCTCACGCACCCGCTGATCGCCGATCGAGCGATCCCGGATGACTGGAGCCCGCGTACGGGGAGCCACCGAATACGCCGGCGGCCACTCGAAACCAGGATCGACCCCATCCAAATCGAGGTCCCCAACCAGGGCCGAGCCGGAGATAGCTACCGAGTACCGACCACACATGCCGAGACAGTAACAGTGGGAGCTCTAATCGACCGCTGACCAGCAGACATGACGGAACGCAACTTATCGGCGGCCCTACCCTGGCCAGTGGCTCTTGTACGCACTTGAGGTGCGCTGGAGTGAGCTTGGCCCAGACTGGTTCCATGGCGGGCAGCCGTTTATGACGTTGTCTTGTGGAGTTCGCCGGGCCTCTCTAGTTGTGCTCTAGAGCTTCATTTTCGCTTCGTCGGGATTGCGGCCATGCTCCCAGTGACTGCCGGTACTCGGGGGCTTCGGCTGTCTCGACGAACTCGAGGATGTTCCCGACGCGTTGCAGGAGCACGTCACGGACCTCACTGGGAGTGGCGAAGAAGAATTCCTTGCGTGGGTTTGCCTGGTTGAGAGCTCGGTCCGCAAAGTGCTTGTGTAGGTCGTTCTCGAGTGTGACCGCGTCTTCGGAAAAGAACAGCGCATGGACGTCGAAACGAAACGGTACGGAGGCTCCGCTAAGTTCTGCGATGCGCTCGGCGGGAGCGAGGCGGCGAGTCAACCCGATCTTCACTACTCCTGCCCCGAATGCGCCTTCGTTAGAGATCACGTAGATGTAGCCAGCTCGGATGTTGGCGGCGCGGTAGTCGTTCTGCTCGATTGCCTGGTCAACAGCAGCGAGCCGGGCGATGAGGTCCGCGTCGTCGCGCCCCTGGGTGCGGAGAGATTCCAATGCGTTGGCAAGGTGTGCACGTTCTTTGTCCAGCCGGGAGCGTTCTTCTTCTAGCCCCGGTGTTTCATGGGGATCTGCGGATCGCTGGGCGAAAATAGACCGAAGT
>NZ_JADDKI010000379.1:0-758 GCF_015356725.1 Dietzia sp. SYD-A1 | reverse complement strand
CCCCCAGCCGCAACCGCCCGCGGCGATGAACTCTCGCCTGCCCCGCTGCGCACGCCACCGTGCATGGCAGGGAGCGGCTGGGGGTGTGTGCCATCGGCGCCTGCGGGTGTCAGTCGCCGCCCGGCGTCGGGCGTCAGCCCTGGTCGACGGCGATGACCGTCAGCGAGCCCGGCGCGACCTCCGTGAACCCTGCGTCGACGACAGCGGCCACCCCCGGGGCACGAGCGGACACGGCCGCCGAGAGCTCTCGCCACCGGTCGGGATCCGCCTCCCGAACCGCCACGCGGAACCCGTCGTCGATCCACCGCTCGAGCCGGTCGCGGTCCATCTCCGCCATCAGCACCATCACCCCGTGGCCGACCTGGGCGGCGGCTTTACCCACGGACATCTCCAGCGTCCTGTCCACCCACACGACCGGCACACGCGGCGGCGGGGGGCCCGGATCATCCCGCTCGAGGTCGGTGCCCCCGATCTGCAGACGGCCGAGGCGCGGGTCCACGTCGTCGACCGGGCCGGGGACGAACGCCCTGGCCGCGCACCCGTCCACCTCGCGGGTCACCCCCTCGACCTCGAGAGCGGTGCGCCACTGCGCGCCTCGCGCACGCCGCGCGATCTTGCGCATCCTGGCATCCAGCCACGCCGCGTAGTCCTCGTGCCACGGTCCGCCGGGGGCCACGCGCTCGTCCAGGCACAGCGCGGCGACGGCGGCCGCGACCGCCTCGAGCAACGGGGTCCGACCCGGCGGGTCCGCCTTGGGC
>NZ_JADDKI010000378.1:0-7506 GCF_015356725.1 Dietzia sp. SYD-A1 | reverse complement strand
GTGCGGGACGGGCCCGAAGCGCTGCCGGCCGGGGGAGCGGACGACGATGACGGTCGGCGCGGGGCCCCGCGTCTCGCCCCCGGAGGTCCTCGACATCGTCTCCGTGGTGTTCGGGCGTCTCCTCAGGGAGCGCGGGGTGGCCGTGTCCCCGGCCGAGGTGGTGGAGGTGCGGACGGTCCTCGCGCTGCTGGGCGCCTCACGGCCCGAGGTGCTGCGGCCGGCGCTCCGCGCGGTGACCGTCAAGTACCAGCGGGAGAACCGGGTCTTCGACGCGGTGTTCGACCGCCTCTTCCTCGGTCTGCACGTGGCCCGGACCGAGGGCGCCGCCGGTGCCCGAGGCGATGATCCGCAGGTGGGGGCGCTGCCCGACGAGTGGGAACTGGACTCCGAGGGGTCGTCGCCGTCCACCCCGTCGGACCTGGACCCGGCAGAGATCGGTGACCTGGTCGAGGGCGAGGACACGGTCCGGCGTGATGAGGACATCCACTACGACGACTCCGACTTCTCGACCGCGACGGGAGAGGAGGAGTTCGCGGTCGAGCCGGGCGCGGAGCAGTGGCGGTCGACGGTCACCTACGAGATCGAGGTGGACCGCGCGTCGTCGGACCGGGTCGGGGAGATGGGGTCCTCCGCGGTCTCGGTGTCCGGCGACGAGTCGTTGGACTGGGGGGACGCGCTCGACGTCCTGCGGACCCTCGACGGTTACGACGCCCGCCAGGTGTACGCGGGTTCCGGTGAGGACGGCGGGCCCCCGCCGAGCGAGCAGGTGGGGATGTTCGTCGACGCGGTCGTGGAGTTCCTCAGGAGCCTGACGGACGACGTCACCGCCGGTGGATCCGGTGGGGGTGGTGACGACGACGAGGATCGCGGGGGCGTGGAGGGACCCGACGACGGTGACCTCGAGCGCGCGACACACGAGGTGATGCGCCGGATCCGGGGAGCGCCCCGCCGGCGTTCGCGACCGTTCGCGCGTGGGGTGCTGGACTCACGCTCCACCCTGCGCCGGGCCTGGTCCACGGACGGCGAGGCGTTCACCATCATGAACCGCACCCGCGTGCCCGGACCGCTCAAGCTCCTGATCCTCGTCGATGTCTCGCTCTCGGTCCGTCCCGTCACCGGATTCGTGCTCCGACTGGCCCAGAGCCTGCATCAGAAGGTCAACCGGTGCTCCGTCGTCGCCTTTGTCGACCGACCAGTCGACGTCACCGACCAGTTGCTGTCCTCGTCGGGCGCGGAGGCGCTGGCGACCGTGCTGGCCGCGCCCGGCCTGGATCTGGAGGCGAGCAGCGACTACGGGCGGGTGTTCGCCGAACTCCTCGACCGCCACGGGGATCTGATCGACGCCCGGACCTCGGTCCTCGTCGTGGGTGACGGGCGGAGCAACGGCCTCGATCCGCGGGAGGACCTGGTGGGGCGGATCAGCAGGCGGGCCCACCGGATGGCGTGGATAACCCCGGAGGCCCGAAGGTACTGGAACCGGCCGAGCTGCGGGCTGAGCGGGTACGCCCGGTACCTGGACGGGGTGGTGACCGCGCGTGACCCCGCGGAACTGTCCGAACGGGCAGGTCTGCTGGGAAGCTCGCTCGCCTGACACGGCCCGGGCCTATCGTGAGGTCATGTCCGCGGAAGGCCGGGTGGCCAAGTTCCACGCGCCGGAGATCCTCTTCGGTTTCGGCGCCCTGCCCGAGGCCGCGACCGCCGCCATGGGGTTGGGGGCCCGGCGCCCCCTCGTCGTCACCGATCCGTGGCTCGAACTCACCCCGTGGCCGGGGACCGTGGTGGACGCCTTGAGGGCGCGGGGTGCCGAGCCGGTCGTGTGGTCGGACGTCCGACCGAACCCGCGCGCATCACAGATCCTCGAGGGTGCGCAGACCTATCACTCCTCGGGGTGCGATGTGATCGTCGCGGTGGGGGGTGGGTCGGTGATCGACGCCGCCAAGGGGGTCGCGCTGGTCGTGTCCAACGGCGGACACGTCCTCGAGTACGAGGGGGTCGACCGGGTCCGGCTGCCGCTGCCCCCGGTGGTCGCGGTGCCGACGACGGCCGGCAGCGGTGCCGATGTCTCCCAGTTCTGCGTGGTCAACGACTCGGACCGCCTGACCAAGGTGACCATCGTGAGCCGTTCGCTGGTGCCGGACGTCACGGTGATCGACCCGGCCACCCACGCGACAGTCCCCGAGGACGTGCGGGCGGCCACGGCGATCGACGTGCTCTCGCACGGGGTCGAGGCGTATTTCTCACGCGCGGCGGGCCCGTTGACGGACTCCCACGCCCTGCGCTCAGTCGAGCTGTGCACCCGGTCGCTCGACCGGCCCGGGCGCGCGGGGAGGAACGGTGGGGGGTGCGGTGACGAGCAGTTGGAGGCGATGGCGCTCGCGTCGCTCGAGGCGGGGATGGCCTTCAGCAACGCCGTCCTGGGGGCGGTCCACGCGATGAGTCATCCGGTGGGCGGCCGGTACGACGCGTCCCACGGCCAGATCAACGGGGTGCTGCTGTCGCATGTGGTCCGGCACAACGGGACGGTGATGGCCCCGGACCGCATGGCGGATCTGGCCCGGGCCGCCGGCGTGACCGTGGGGTCGCGCGCCGGTCAGGTGACGGACCGGGTCGCGGACCGCTTCCGCGACCTCGCGGAGTCCGTCGGGATCCCGACCGGGCTCACTCCCCTGGGGGTCCGGGGCGAGGACATCCCCACGCTGGCCGCTCACGCACTGCGCGACCTGTGCATGGCCACCAATCCACGTCCCGTCACCCTCGAGGACGTCGAGCGGCTGTACAGGGAGGCGTCATGAGCGAGGGGCCGACCGACCTGGACTCCCTCCTGGGCCTCCGGTCGGTCAAGAGGAGCTTCTTCGACCAGTACCGGGCGGCGGAGTCCAGGCTGCGCCGCTCGATGCACGCCCTCGATCGCGTCTCGGGGGCGCTGGTGCGGACCGCCGAGGGGCCCGAGGAGCTGATGCTGTCCGTCCTCAAGGTCGCCTATGACCAGCTCGATGCCGAATGGGCGCTGGTGGCCCTGCGGGACGGTCAGCTCCCGTCCGTCGAACCGCGGCACGTCATCGTGGATCCCGAGGGACGCTTCGTCGCGTTCGAGGGGCGGGACCTGGCACCCGTGCCGGAGGGGTTGCCCAAAGGCGTGGTCAACGTCCTTCTCGCGGTCCTCCGCGGCGGCCGGTCCGCCGAGGTCGCGGAGGCCGGCGGGCCCGACGCGGTCACCGTGCCCCTGATCCTGCACGGCGGGGTGATCGGCGGGTTGGCGTCGTGGCGACACCCCGGGCGGCCGGCCGACGACATCGACACCGTGGTCCTGCGGATCCTCGCTGCGCAGGCGGCGGTCGCACTGCACAACTCCGTCCTGTTCCGCGACAAGGAGATGCTCCTCGCCCGGGCGGAGGAGGCCTACGAGGAGGCCCGGGGCCACGTGGTGGAGCTGTCCCGGCGGAACTCGGAGCTCGAGATCGCCCATCGTGAACTCGATGCCGCGCACCGCCAACGGATCCTCGACGTGGAGCGCTCCCGGATGGCCCGGGAGCTCCACGACAGCGTGTCCCAGCTCGTCCTCGGCGCGGGGATGCACCTCCAACTCGGACTCGACGCGGTGGCAGACGCCGACCGGCAGCGGCCCCTGCTCGAGAAGGCGGTACACCTGACCGACCAGGCCGTCGACCAGTTGCGGTCCGTGATCTACGCCCTGCGCACGATCGACGACGGGGACGTCCGGCTGAGCAGGTTGATCGAGGACCTGTGCCGCCTCCACGTCCCGTCGACCATGTCCTCCGAGGTCCGGGTACTCGGCGACGAGGTGCCCACGACCCCCGGGATCGAGCACGAACTCCTCCGGATCGCCGGCGAGGCGCTCTCGAACGCCGCGCGGCACTCGCGGGGCGACGGCGTGGTGGTCACCCTCGACTTCGGTGACGAGGCCGTGGCGCTGACCGTTCAGGACGACGGTGTGGGCAGGCCGGAGGATCTGCGGAGCCTGCTCGAGGCCGTGCGGACCGGGTCCCCGGAAGAGCGCCACGGTCTGGTGAACATGAGGGAGAGGGCGGAGATGGTGGGAGGGGTGTTGCGCATCGCGGGGGCCGACTCGGGCGGGGTGGCGATCACCGTGGTGGCGCCCTCCGTCGACGGCGTCGGCCGGGGGGCGGTCCGATGAGTCCCGGCCCGAGGACCCCGGCGGCCACGATCCGCACCGTGCTGGTGGACGACCACGCGGTGCTCCGCGAGGGCCTGCGGTTGATGCTCGAGCGGGAGCCCGATCTCGAGGTGGTCGGCGAGGCGTCGACCGCGGACGCGGCCCTCGGGGTCATCAACTCGACCCGCCCGGACGTGGCGGTGATCGACCTCAAGCTGGGGAGCGGGTCCGAACTCGACGGGTTGCGCCTCTGTGCGGCGGTCCGCGACCTGTTCCCCGACGTCGCCCCGCTGGTGCTCACGACCTTTCTCGACAAGGCGATCGTCGTGCGGGCGGTCAGGGCGGGGGCGCGGGGATACGTGGTCAAGAACGTGGACGTCACCGAACTGGTGACCGCCGTCCGGTCGGTGTCGGCGGGGCAGAGCGCCTTCGACGCGCGGACCGCCTCCATGGTGGTGGACGCGCTCAGGGGGGTCGAATCGGCGTCCGAGGCCCTGTCGGCACGGGAGATCGAGGTCCTCACGCTGCTGGCGGAGGGGATGTCCAACAAGGAGATCGGTCAGGCGCTGTTCATCTCGGCCACCACCGCGAAGTTCCACATCAGCAACATCCTGCGCAAACTCAAGGTCTCACGGCGCGCCGAGGCGGTGTACGTGGCCAGTCGGCAGGGCCTGCTCTGAGCTGCACCGGCACGTCACCGGTCCACCACCAGCCACCCGCCGTGGTGCTCGTCGACCCGGGTCCGCACACGGGAGGCCCGGCCGTCACCGACAGCCTCGATCCGGGCGGCGAGCGCCGTCAGCGTGGGGACGTCGAACGTCCGGACATGACCGTATTGCGTGACGGCGACGGTCTCGAAGGGCACGGCGATCACCACCCGTCGCCGCGCCAGTCGTAGTGCTTCTCGGACCATGTCCCAGCCGGGCTCCTCGTCCACGTGCTCGAGGACGTGGACGAGGTAGACGGTGTCCGTGGCGGCCGGGGCCAGTGGGGTCGTCCGTGCGTCGAGACAGATCGGCGAGGGCAGGGGTCCGTCGGCCGGCGCGCAGGACCGGAGGAGCCCGAGGACGGCCGGGTCGAGGTCCGCGGCGACGGTCCTCACGCCCTCCCGGGCGAGGCGGAGGGACAGGAAGCCGAAGCAGCATCCGATCTCCACCGCGGAGTGGCCGACCATCTCGGCCACCGCCCGGTCGTGGACCGGGGAGAACGGGCAGACGCCGCTGGCCAGTGCTGTGATCGACGACCGGTAGTAGGCGGACCAGCACTCCTCCCAGGTCGCGTCCCGGCAGGTCACCAGCGCCGTCACGGCCCGGTGGAACTCGTCGACGGTGTGCAGGACCCCGGTGGCGAGCAGATCGCGGGACATGGCCGGGATCAGCGCCTCGCTGACCTCGTCGTCGTCGAGGTCGTGGCCGATCCGCACCCGACGGTCGTCGGCGGTCACGGTGAACGCCCCGAACCGTCGGCCCGGCCCGCCCCGGACCGCCGAGATCTCCCGGAGCGCCGGGGGAGTGGCTGTGGTCTGCATGGGGGCCGACGCTAGGACTCCCGGGGTCCCTCGACGAGGGAAAGCAGTGGATTCCGGCAGGTCGAACGGGTGCGGACCTGCCCGGACGGGCAGTGCGGACCCGGGCCGGTCGCCGTGCAACGTTGCTGCAACCCCGCCGCGCATAGTGTCCTACATCACAGCGTCGACCACGGGGGTCGCGCGGAGGAGTAAGGAGGGGCACGATGCCCGTTTTCGCACAGCCCGGCGCCGATGGTTCGGTGATGTCCTACCAGAGCCGTTATGAGCACTACATCGGCGGCGAGTGGGTGGCACCCGTCAAGGGTGAGTACTTCGAGAACGTCACCCCGATCACCGGGCAGGTCTTCTGCGAGGTCGGCCGCGGGACGTCCGAGGACATCGAGGCCGCCCTCGACTCCGCGTGGGCGGCCGCCCCCGGGTGGAACGCCACCTCCGCGGCCGAGCGGTCGCTGGTCCTGCTCCGGATCGCCGACCGGATGGAGGAGAACCTCCAGGCCCTCGCCCTGGCCGAGTCGTGGGACAACGGCAAGCCGATCCGCGAGTGCCTGGCCGCCGACATCCCGTTGGCGATCGATCACTTCCGCTACTTCGCCGGCTGCATCCGCGCCCAGGAAGGCGGGATCTCGCAGATCGATGAAGACACCGTGGCGTACCACTTCCACGAGCCTCTCGGCGTGGTCGGCCAGATCATCCCCTGGAACTTCCCGGTCCTCATGGCGGTGTGGAAGCTCGCCCCGGCGCTGGCCGCGGGCAACTGCGTGGTGCTCAAGCCCGCCGAGCAGACCCCGGCGTCGATCCTGTTCCTCATGTCGGTGATCGGCGACCTGCTCCCGCCGGGTGTCGTGAACGTGGTCAACGGATTCGGCACCGAGGCAGGCAAGCCGCTGGCCTCCAACCCCCGGATCCGCAAGGTCGCCTTCACCGGCGAGACCACCACCGGACGCCTGATCATGCAGTACGCTTCGGAGAACCTCATCCCGGTGACCCTCGAGTTGGGCGGCAAGAGCCCCAACATCTTCTTCGAGGACGTCATGGACGCCGACGACGACTTCCGTCAGGCGGCGCTCGAGGGCTTCGCGATGTTCGGCCTCAACCAGGGCGAGGTGTGCACGTGCCCCTCGCGCGCGCTCGTGCAGAGGTCGGTCTTCGACGAGTTCAGCGAGCTCGCGATCGAGCGCACCAAGCAGATCACGCAGGGCAATCCGCTCGACACCGACACGATGCTCGGCGCGCAGGCCTCCAACGACCAGTTGGAGAAGATCCTGTCCTACATCGACATCGGCAAGCAGGAGGGCGCGGACGTCCTCACCGGCGGCGGGCGGGCGGAGCTCGAGGGCGATCTCGCGGGCGGCTTCTACGTGCAGCCGACCGTCTTCCGCGGGCACAACAAGATGCGCCTGTTCCAGGAGGAGATCTTCGGTCCCGTGCTGTCCCTGAGCTCGTTCACCGACTTCGACGACGCCATGATGATCGCCAACGACACGCTCTACGGCCTGGGCGCCGGCGTGTGGTCGCGTAACGGCACCACCGCCTACCGGGCCGGTCGCACCATCCAGGCCGGCCGGGTGTGGACCAACACCTACCACCAGTACCCGGCCCACGCGGCGTTCGGTGGCTACAAGCAGTCCGGCATCGGACGTGAGAACCACCGCATGATGCTCGACCACTACCAGCAGACCAAGTGCCTGCTGGTGAGCTACTCGGGTAAGCCCCAGGGCTTCTTCTGAGTCGCGGCGGACCAGTGGAGGAAGGACCGTCCATGGACGACGTCTGCGGACTGCCCTCCGGCGGGAGCGTGCCCATCGCGGCGCGGGCCCTCCCGCCGGAGGGCAGTCCGCAGACG
>NZ_JADDKI010000377.1:0-963 GCF_015356725.1 Dietzia sp. SYD-A1 | reverse complement strand
CCGCAGGCCTGCGACCCGCCCAGGGGTCGCTCGGGTCGGGTGCGGCCGTCCTGGACGCCCCGAACCCCCCGAGCCCGGACCCGGGCGCCCTGGTGCCGGACTCCATGGTGGGCGGGACCCGCATGTACGTCCTGTCCCCCTCCCGCACCGTCGCCAACTGGTGTTCCCTGGGATTCAACGGGATACGTGACGGACGGGTCGTCAACATCACCGTGGCCCACTGCAGTTCCTTCACCGACCAGGCGACGGGCCAGTCGACGTTCCGGCCCGGCACGGTCTCCGAGGACAGCAGGTCGCCGAGGCTCGGAGTCTTCACCTCTGCCGAGGCAGACGAGGGTATGGACGCCGCGCTGATCACCGTCGACCCCGAGGACTACCCACGGTTCCGTAACTCCCACGTCCTCGACGAGAACGCGCTGCCCCTGGCTCTGTCCGGCACGCAGTCCCCGGTCAGGGGGCAGACCCTGTGCAAGTACGGCCAGCGGACGGGTCATACGTGCGGGCAGGTGTCCGGCGTCGACTCGGCGACACCGGGTGGGGTCAGGAACGTCACGATCAACCTGTGCGCGATCGCGGGCGACAGCGGAGGAGTGGTGTTCTCCGCGACCCGTGCGGTCGCCGTGACCAGCCTGTCCAACGCCTTCGACAGAAACGACCAGCCCTACCCGAACTGCGAGACCGCCCGCGCCGACCTCGCACTCCGCGGAACGGTCCCGACGATGGTCGGGGTGACCGTCGGGGCGATCTCGTCCCGCTTCCCGGGACTCCAGGTGGGCGCCGCCTGACACATCAATCCCACTAATCACACGTGTCGCACTGGACTCAGTAATCACATCTTCGTAATCTTGGCCTCAACTGGGCGACCTGAAGTCGTCCACCGTGCATCACGGAAGGCCACCATGCGCACCACCACGAGACTCGCCGCCCTCACCGCCGCCGCGGCCCTGGTCGTCACAGCGGCCC
>NZ_JADDKI010000376.1:0-733 GCF_015356725.1 Dietzia sp. SYD-A1 | reverse complement strand
CCGCTGCGCCGGCGGATGCGCCGGCCCCGGCACCGGTCCCGCTCACCGTGCTCTGGCCGCTGGCCGCTGCGCCCTCCCGCATCGCCCTCGTCCCCGGTGAGGCGGGTCCCGAACCCGTGGTGGCCCTCACCGACGGATCGCTGCCACACGACCTCTCGGACGAGGGGCGGCTCACCGGTCTGGTCCGGGCGGCATCGGCCGCCTTCGAGGGCCCCGCGGGTGAGGAACTCCGCCGGGCGACCTGCCTCGGGGTGGACCCCGATCTGCTCGGAACCGTCGCCGAGATCGCGGACGGTCGTGCGGTCCTGATCGACGAGAGCAGCGGCCCCCGCGTTCCCGGGGAGCGGGAGGGCGGCGACGAGCAGGTGGGGCCCACCGTCGACGAGGCGCTGAGGGAGGACGCCTCCCGGTGGTTGACCGAACTGCGCACGCTTGCCGAGGGCGCGTGCGTGCTGTCTCTGCCGGCAGCGCAGGCGGACCTGGACGTGGTGGCCGCCGTCGGTGACACCACCCTGACCGCCGCGGCGCTGGATCGCTCCGACTCGGTGCAACGGATCCTCGAGGTGGTCCCGGTCCCCGGCGTCCTCGTCCCCGCGTCGGGCACGCTGGCCCCGGGGACGGCCCGGGCACTGTCCGGTGGCGGGGGTACGGCGATCGTCGCCGCCCCGTCCACCCGTACCGACACCGGGGTGGTCCCGCCCCCGGGGATGGTCGCGGTGGCGGGGACCGACGG
>NZ_JADDKI010000375.1:0-1843 GCF_015356725.1 Dietzia sp. SYD-A1 | reverse complement strand
CCCGGGGGACGAGCGACTCCCCGCCCCCGCGCCCGCGTTGCCGTACGGCCCCGTCCCCGGAGCGCCGGGACGGATCGAGCACATCGGGGCGCCGGGCGGAGTCCTCACGGGCGCGCTGATCGATCGCCTCACCGGCGAGGACGTCCTCGAGCTCATCGTCACCCCGTGGCGCGGCGTCCTCACCGTGCGCACGTAGACTCGCCGCTGTCCCACGGCGAGGAACCCGGTGCGAGTCCGGGGCGGTTCCGCCACTGTGAGGCCCGGTCGCCGGGCCGCCAAGCCAGATACTGGCCGCGGGATCGACGCGCCCTCAGGGCGCGCCGCCTGAAGACTTCTGACCGGGGCGAGAACCCCGAGGAGGACCCATGCCTGCTGTCCCCAGGCCGACACGCCGGTACGACTACGTCGACGACGGACCCGCGATCTACGTCGACTCGTTCGCCACCATCCGTCGCGAGACCGATCTGTCGCGCGTCCCGGACGATGCTGAGCGGCTCGCCGTCCGGATGGTGCACGGTACCGGTCAGATCGACCTCGTCGACGACCTTCGGGTCCATCTGGGACTGGTGGGGGCCGCGCGATCGGCGCTCGAGGCCGGGGCGCCGATCCTTTGCGACGCCCACATGGTCGCCTCCGGGATCACCCGGTCACGGCTCCCCCGGAACAACGACGTGGTGTGCCTGCTGTCCGATCCCCGCGTGCCCGAACTGGCCCGACAGATGGGCACCACCCGGTCCGCCGCCGCCCTCTCCCTGTGGGGCGAGCGGCTCGACGGCGCCGTGGTGGCGATCGGCAACGCCCCCACCGCCCTGTTCCATCTACTGGAGATGCTGCTGGACGGCGCCCCCCGCCCCGCCGCGATCGTCGGGTGTCCGGTGGGGTTCATCGGCGCCGCGGAGTCCAAGACCGCGCTGGCCAGACTGGCCGACGACCACGGGATCGACATCCCGTTCGTCACCGTGCACGGGCGACGCGGCGGGTCCGCGATGACGGTCTCCGCGGTCAACGCCCTCGCCCAGGTGGCCGAGTGAGCGGCGGGCCGGCGGACGGGCCGGTCGCAGCGGGGCGCCTGTACGGGATCGGCGTGGGCCCGGGCGACCCCGAGTTGATGACCCTCAAGGCCGCGAGGTTGATCGGCAGCGCCGACGTCGTGGCCTATCACGCCGGCCGGGGCAAGGAGTCCAACGCGCGGCGGATCGCGGCGGGCCTGATCCCCGCCGACGCGGTGGAGGAGGTGCTGGAGTACCCGGTGACCACCGGTCTGACCGACCACCCCGGCGGGTACGCGGGGGCGATCGCGGACTTCTACGACCGGGCAGCTCACCGCCTGGCGGAGCATCTCGCGGCCGGCCGGGACGTGGTCCTGCTCGCCGAGGGGGACCCGCTGTTCTACGGCTCGTTCATGTACATGCACGACAAACTCGCGGGCCGGTTCGTCACCGAGATCGTCCCGGGCATCCCGGCGTTCGCCGCCGCGACCGCCGCCGCGGCCACTCCCCTCGTCCGGCAGACGGACGTGCTCACCGTGCTGCCCGGGACCCTCCCGGAGCCCGAGCTGGCCCGCCGCCTCGCCGACACCGACGGGGCGATCATCATGAAACTCGGCCAGAACTTCCCGGCGGTGCGCCGAGCCCTGGAGGCCGCAGGGCGGCTCGACGGGGCCGTGTACGTCGAACGCGCCTCGACCGACGCCGAGGTGCACCACCCCGTGCGTGACGTCGACCCGACGACAGTGCCGTACTTCTCGCTCATCGTGGTCCCCGGAGACTCCCAGCAGGTGGACCCGTTCGGGCGACGCCCCTCGCCCCTGGGCGACGGCCCCGCGCGCGCCACCGCCCCGGAC
>NZ_JADDKI010000037.1:0-16441 GCF_015356725.1 Dietzia sp. SYD-A1 | reverse complement strand
CCGCCTGGCCGCGGCCGCGACGGTCTCGGCGCCGGCGATCGCGAAGCGCGCGGACACGCCGGAGGACTGGTTGACCGACTCCGAGGTCCGCAGTTCGCGCGTGAACCGGGCGAGCAGTTCCATCACGGCGTCCGGAACCTCCGCGGTGAGCTCCGCCTCCTGGCGCACGACCTCGATCTCGTCGGACAGGTCCAGCGGGTAGTGCGTGCGGATCTCGGCGCCGAACCGATCCTTGAGCGGGGTGATGATGCGTCCGCGGTTGGTGTAGTCCTCCGGGTTCGCCGAGGCCACCACCAGGACGTCGAGGGGAAGACGCAGTACGTACCCGCGGATCTGGACGTCCCGCTCCTCCATGACGTTGAGCAGCGCCACCTGGATGCGCTCGGCCAGGTCGGGGAGTTCGTTGAGCGCCACGATCCCGCGGTTCGCGCGGGGTACCAGACCGTAGTGGATCGTCTCCGGGTCGCCGAGGCGCCGTCCCTCCGCCACCCGCATCGGGTCGACGTCGCCGATCATGTCCGCCACGGAGGTGTCCGGGGTCGAGAGCTTCTCGACGTAGCGCTCGGTCCGGTGCCGCCAGTCGATCGCCAGTGAGTCCCCCTCGCGGGCGATCCGCTCCCGCGTCGCCGAGGTGATCGGGGCGAGTGGGTCCTCCCCCAGCTCGGATCCCGCGACGACGGGCGACCACTCGTCGAGCAGGCCCACCAGGGTGCGCAGCAGGCGTGTCTTGCCCTGCCCGCGCTCGCCCAGCAGGACGATGTCGTGACCGGCGATGACCGCCCTCTCGAGTTGCGGGATGACCGTCGTGTCGAAACCGTGCATCCCCGGCCAGGGATCGCGGCCCGCGGCCAGTCCGGCGAGGAGGTTCTCGCGCATCTCCTCGCGCAGGCTGCGGCTGGTGTACCCCGCGGCGCGCAGGTCGCCGAGGGTCTGGACGTCCGGCTTGTCGCTCACGGGGCCCACGGTAGTCCTCCTCGCGGCCCCGTGCCCCGACCCGAGCCGGGCCTGGGTCGGCGGGGATGGGGTGCGACAGGGTGTCGAGGTCGGGATTCAGTCCTCGATCGGCACCCGGTGGTCGCTCGCGATCGACACCCTGTTGAACGCGTTGATCAGGACGATCGACCACTCCAGCGCCGAGAGCTGGTCGTCGTCGAAGTGCTCGGCGGCGGCGGCCGTGGCCTCCTCGCGCTCGGTCACCCCGTCCAACCGCGTGAGGGTCTCGGCCAGGCGGAGCGCGGCGCGTTCGGGGGCACCGAAATCGTCGATGTCCCGCCATGCCGGCAACAGGTCGAGGCGATCCTGCGACACCCCCGCCTTCCGCGCGGCCGGGACGTGCGTGGCCAGACAGGCAGCGCACCCGTTGAGCTGGGAGACCCTGACGTTGACCAACTCGATCAGCGCCTCCTCCAGGCCCGCCCCGGTCGACGCCTCCCGGGAGGCGACCGCGGTGCGGACGAGCTGCTTGTAGACCTCACGCTGGGCGCGGTCCAGCTGCGGGACACCCATGATCAGGCGTCCTTCCCGGTCCGTGCCCGCGCCGCCGGGTTCGCCCTCGGCGTGAGCACGCTGCCGGGCAGCGTGGGCGCGGGGAGGCGGGTGAGCCCGTCGGGGTTGCGCCCGATATACCCGTCGACCCGCCCGAAGCGATCCGACCCGTCCTCCCACTCCTGCCGGTAGCGCACGATCTCGTCGTGGCTGCGGCCGATGAAGTTCCACCACATGACGATCTCCTCGCCGAACGGGGTGCCACCGATGAGGATCATGCGCGCCGGGGTGGATCCGGTGTTGTCGATCGTCAGGGTGGCCTCGCCGACCCCCGTGTAACCCAGTTGCGCGGCGTGGACTGTCACACCCTCGAGCGTGATGTCGCCGGTGTCCACCAGGAGCCCGTGTTCGAACTCCGGGTCGACATCGAGGGTGAGCCGGGCTCCGGGGTCCAGTCGGAGCTCCGCGCCCAGGAGCGGGGTGAAGGTCGCGACGGGCGACGACGAGCCCAGCAACGACCCGATGAAGACCAACGCCGATCCGCCCTCGTACTCCACCCTCTCGGGAACGTGGTGCTCGAACGCCCGGCCGCTGGTCTCGCGGTCCCTCTCGGGCAGCACCGTCCACAGCTGCACGCCGTGCAGAACGCCCGTGTCCTGGGTCGAGACCTCGGTGTGGCAGATCCCCGCTCCGGAGGTCATGAGGTTGACCTCGCCGGGCCGGACCACCGCGTGGTTGTCACCGGAGTCGTGGTGGGTCACATTGCCCTCGAACAGCCAGCTGACGGTCTGGAGTCCGGTGTGTGGGTGGGAGGGCACGTCCATACCGCCGGTGGCCGACACGTCGTCCGGACCGTAGTGGTCGACGAAGCACCAGGCTCCGATCAGAGAGCGCTGACGTTGCGGCAGGGTCCGCCTGACCGTCATCGCGCGCGGTCCGCCGAGGGGCACGTCACGGGAGGTGATGATCTCCACCGCGGCACCGCCCGGTTCGGGTCCGCCGGGTGCTCCCCCCGCCTCGCAGTCGATCTCCTCCGGACGGGCGTCGAGGTTGCTCACGACCGCACCTCCGCGTCGGCCACGCTGGGGCCGTCGGATGCCTCTCGCCCCATCTCGAGCCTGGCGGCGTCGATCCTGCCCCTCAGCGCCGCTCTGAGTGCCCTGTCCACGACCGGGACGGGGAGGAGGTCGAGGAGCCTGCGGCCGAGATCCCATCGCACGGCGTACCGGTGGCGGGGCCGGGCGGTCGTGCCCGCGGTCCACACCGCTTCCGCCAGGAGCCGGGGATCGGCGGCCTTGTCGTCCTCGCCGGCCGCCATCTCCCCTATCACGGCGGCCATGGCGGCGAAGGGCGAACCCGGGAGCGTCGACTCCTGGAAGCGGCGCCGGATGGAGGCGGTCATGCCCGTGCGGAACGGGCCCGGTTGCACGAGCACCACGTCGAGGCCGAGGAACATGAGCTCGCGCCGGAGGGAGTCCCCGTAGGCCTCGATCGCGTGCTTGCTCATGGCGTAGGCGCCGTTCATCGGCATCCCGTGTTGCGGCCCGGTCTCCGAACTGATGAGGACCACCCGGCCGCCGGTGACGCGGAGCAGGTCGAACATCGCGTGCACCGTCCGGACGGTCCCCATCACGTTGACGTCGAGCACCTGCTGCACCCTGTCGGGGTCCGTCTCGGCGAGCGGTCCGATGCCCAGAACCCCGGCGAAGGTGATCAGCGCGTCCAGCCGGCCGTGGTCGGCGCGGACGCGGTCCGCGAGCGCCCGCAGGGACACGGGATCGGTGACGTCGACCGCCACGGGGGTGAGCCCCTCGCCCCCGGCCGGCGGGGTGAGATCGGCCGCGACCACGTGCCACCCGCGGGCGGCGTAGAGCGCGGCCGTGGCGGCACCGAGACCACCCCCGGCTCCGGTGATGACGACGACGGGGGTGTCGGAGGCCGAGGCGGAGGTCATACCGCCGACGGTACCGGCGCGGCGGGTCCGCCGTGAGGGACCCGGGCGCGGGACCCGGTGAATCGGTGAATCGGGCCCCGTTCGGTCAGGCGCCGACGACGAGTCCGAGTTTGCCGGCCAGACGATCGATGTAGGCCAGCACCTCCTCCTCGGACTTGTCCGGGGTCCCGTAGACGAGCTCGTGCACGCCCAACTCGCGGTACATCTCGATCTTCTCGGGGACCGGCTTGCCGTCGAGTACCACGATGTACGGCTCCCCGTCCCGGCCGGCCTGCGCCCACAGCTCCCGCAGCTGCCGGACGCTCCCCGCGATGTCCTGGGAGATCGGGGTGGTCATCCACCCGTCGGCACTGCGGCAGATCCACTTGAAGTTCTTCTCGTTTCCCGCCGCACCGACGAGCGTCCGGGGGCCGCCCTCCTGGACGGTCTTGGGCCAGGCCCAGCTGAGGCCGAAGTCCACGAACCGGCCGTGGTACTCGGCCTCCTCCCGGGTCCACAACTCGCGCATCGCCTCGAGGTACTCGCGCAGCATGGTGCGCCGCAACGCGGGTGGGACGTTGTGATCCGCCATTTCGTCGAGGTTCCAGCCGTACCCCACCCCGAGCACCGTGCGCCCGCCCGAGAGGTGGTCGACCGAGGCGATGGTCTTGGCCAGGGTGATGGGGTCGCTCTCGACCGGGATCGCGACGGCGGTGCCGAGGCGGATCGTCGAGGTGACCGAGGACACCGCGGCGAGCGTGACCCACGGATCCAGTGTGCGGCTGTAGCGCTCGTCGGGCAGCTCGGCCCCGCCGGTTCCCGGGTGCGCGGCCTCGCGCCGGATCGGGATGTGGGTGTGCTCGGGGACGTAGAACGCCGAGAACCCCGCCTTCTCCGCGGCCACCGCGGCCACCGTCGGCCGGATCCCCCGATCACTCGTGAACAGGGTGAGTCCGAATTGCATGGGCGCTCCTCGTGCCGTCGGGATCGCCGACCGACACCTGACCAGACAGGTGTCCAGCGGCGGTTTCCGTCAGACTAGCGCACCGCGGCCGGGATCGGCGGGCACTCCTCGCCCGGGGCGCAGTCGGCCGGATCGCCCGGGGCGCTCTGCAACCGCTGCATGGTGTGGTCGGAGACGTAGCGGAAGATCTCATTGCCCGGCGTGGTGCGCGACAGCGCGTCCGCCGCGAGCAGCACCACCGCCCCCGTCCACGTGCTCAGCTCCACGGGCCAGCGCTTGCCGTCCGCGAACACCAGCCCGGTCCAGTAGGAGCCGTCTGAGTCCCGCAGGTGCTGCATGTTGGTGAACTGCTCGAGGGCCTGGTCGTGCCGGCCCGCCGCCTCGAGGGCGAGCACGAGTTCGCACGTCTCGGCGCCGGTGACCCACGGACGGTGGTCCACGCACCGGATGCCCAGCCCGTCGACGACGAACCGGTCCCAGTGGGCATCCAACCGCTGCTGCGCCTGCTCACCCACCATCACCCCGCCGAGCACCGGGTAGTACCAGTCCATGGAGAACTCGGCCTTGGGGGTGAACAGTTCGGGGTGCGCCCGCAGGGCGTGCCCGAGGGAGTCGGCGGCGGCGTCCCAGTCCGGGGCCGTCTCACCGAGTTCCTCGGCGATCGCGACGCCACACCGCAGGGCGTGGTGGACACTCGAGGACCCCGTGATGAGGGCCTCCTCGCAGAAGCCCTCGTCCCCGGCGCCCCACCACATCTGCCCCTCCGGGCCCTGGAAGGTCAGCACCAGGTCCAGCGCCCTGCGCACCGTCGGCCACATCGACTCCAGGAATCCCTGCCGGGCCGTGACCAGGTGGTGGTGCCATACACCGACAGCGACGTAGGCGCAGAAGTTGGAGTCCGTGTCCGCGTCGACGACGACCCCGTCCTGCCACCGCACCGGCCACGAGCCGTCGCCGCGCTGGGTGTCCCGGAGGAAGCCGTAGGCCCTCTCGGCGGCCTCCCACTGCCCGGCCACGGACAGCCCCATGGCGGACTCCACGTGGTCCCACGGGTCGGTGTGCCCGCCGGTGAACCACGGGATCTCCCCGTTCGGACGCTGCACGGAGGCGATCCACTCGCCGGTGGCCCGCGCCGCGTCGGCGTCGAGCACCCCCGGGACGCTGGGGACGGGACGGGACCGGTCTACTGCGGTGTCGGAGGTGAGCACTGACGATCAGGCCTCCGCGGGCTTGCGGAGGTAGAACACGATGGATTTGCCCATCACCGGGTTCAGGACCTTCTCGGCGGTCCGGGTGAGCCAGGGCCCCTTCATCAGGTCCCACACCAGGAGCTTGTGGTAGGCCTTGGGCAGCGGGTGGTCGTCGTTCTCCGTGCCCACCGCGCACTTGAGCCACCAGTAGGGGGCGTGCAGCGCGTGCGCGAAGCCGGTGCCGGTGACCTCCAGGCCCGCGGCGCGCAGCTTGTAGCCCAACTCCTCGGCGGTGTAGATGCGGCAGTGTCCGCCCGGGTTCGAGTGGTAGGCGTCCGAGAGCTTCCAGCAGAGCTTCTCCGGCCACTCGCGCGGCACGGTCACCGCGGCGACCCCACCCGGCTTGAGGATCCGCACCAACTCGGCGATCGCCCGGGTGTCCTCCGGGACGTGCTCGAGAACCTCGGAGATGAGCACCAGGTCGAAGGTGTCGTCCTCGTAGGGCATGTCCAGCGCGTCACCGGTGACGGCCTCCCCCTTGGAGGTGGGCAGCCCCTCTCCCTCGGCCTCCATCGCGGCGAGCATCTCGGTCACCTGACGCATCTCGTCGGCGTTCTGGTCGAAGGCCGTGACGTCGGCTCCGCGGCGGTACAGCTCGAAGGTGTGCCGTCCGAGGCCGGCCCCCACGTCGATGGCTCGCATGCCGGGGGTGACCCCCAGACGGTCGAAGTCTGCGGTCAACATGCGGCGTCCTCCTGCTCACGGATGTCGTACTCCCCGGGATCCGGGAGCACCTCGGACACGTCGTCGGTGACGTGCTCGTCTAGCTCTGCCTGGTCCGGCCCGATGACCGGTCCGGCGGTGAGGTCCGGGAGCGTCTCGCCCCGGACCCTGGCGATCGCCGTCTCGTAGACCTCGACGGTCCGCCGTGCCACGGCGGCCCAGCTGTACCGCTCCATCACCCGCTGCCGCCCGCCGCGCGACAGGCGTCGTCGCTCGATCGGATCGGACAACAACGCGCTGATCTCGCGGGCGAGCCCGTCGACGTCGCCGGGCTCGACGAGCCGGGCGGCGATGTCGTCGGTGCCGACGACCTCCGGGAGAGCGCCCGCGCGGCTGGCGATCAACGCACAGCCGCTCGACATGGCCTCGACCGCGGGCAGCGAGAAGCCCTCGTACATGCTCGGAACGACCGAGATCTCCGCCGTGCCCACGAGCTCGGCCAGCTCGTCGTCGTCGACCCCCGACACCAGGTCGACCGCGTCGCGGAGCCCCAGCGAGTCCAGCAGCCTGGCGGCCTCCCCCTTGCGCTTGAGCTTGGAGACGAGTGTCAGCCTCACCCCCGGATGGTCCCGCCGGACCTTCGCGAGCGCGCGCAGCAGGATCGGCACACCCTTGAGCGGCTGATCGGCGCTGGCCACGCACACCAGCCGGCCGGGCTCGCGGTCTCGTCGATCGTGGAAACGGTCGGTGTCGACCCCAAGTGGGATGGTCACGATCCGGTCGGGGTCCACACCGAAGTCGGACGCGATGTCCTCGGCGGAGTTGCTGGAGACGGTGATGATCTCCTCGAGCTTCCGGGACACGCGGATCTGCATGCCGAGGAAGCCGAACCAGCGCCAGGTGGTGATCTTCTTGCGCCAGGGAGCCTCCTTCATGGCGAGGTCGCGATCCCGGGTGATGGGGTGGTGCACCGTGGCGACGACCGGGAACCCGGCCTCCTCGAGCGCCAACAGTCCACTTCCCAGGCACTGGTTGTCGTGCACCACGTCGAAGTCGGCGAGCCGCGGTGTGAGGGCACGGGCCGCACGGAGACTGAACGTGCGCGGCTCCGGGAACCCGGCGGTCCACATCGTCACCACCTCGAGGAGGTCGATCAGGTCGCGGATCTCCCGGGGGTGCGGCGTGCGGAACGGATCGGCGTCGTTGTACAGGTCCAGGCTCGGCACCCTGGTGAGCGTCGGCCCCGGGTCGAGCTCGGGGTACGGCTGTCCGGAGAACACCTCGACGGTGTGACCCAGTGCGGCCAACTCGCGACTGAGGTGCCGGACGTAGACGCCCTGCCCGCCGCCGTGTGGCTTGCTCCTGTACGAGAGCAGTGCGATGCGCACGGTCTATCGCTCCCCTTCCGGTCATCCGGCCCCGGTACGCCGCGAGGACCGCGGCGGCTCAGGGCACATCGAGCAAGTCTAGAACACGTTCGCGGCCAGCGACGACACGGCCGGGGCCGACGCACCGGACCCCCGGGCGCTCGGGGCGTCCGGGGGTCCGGTGGTGGTGCGTGCCGGCCGATGGCCGCCGGTGGGGTCGGCTCAGTACCCCAGGTCGTCCAGGCGGACCGACGCGCCGGTGGCGTCGCCGAATCCGTCCTCGGGACCGTAGAACCCATCGCCGTAATCCGGGATGGAGTAGGCCGCCGCGCGGGCCTCCTCGGTGGGCTCGACCGTCGAGTTCCGGTACCGGTTGATGCCGGTACCCGCCGGGATGAGCTTACCGATGATGACGTTCTCCTTGAGGCCCACGAGCTTGTCCGAACGCCGGTTGATGGCGGCGTCGGTGAGCACGCGGGTGGTCTCCTGGAAGGAGGCCGCCGACAGCCACGAGTCCGTGGCGAGCGAGGCCTTGGTGATACCCATGAGGACCGGGCGCGCCGAGGCCGGCGAGCCGCCCTCGGTGAGGACGCGCCGGTTCTCCGCGGTGAGCTCGGCGCGCTCGACCAGGGCACCGGGCAGGAACTCGGTGCTGTTGGACTCGTTGATCGCGACCCGACGCATCATCTGGCGGACGATCACCTCGAGGTGCTTGTCGTGGATCGACACGCCCTGCGCGCGGTAGACCTTCTGCACCTCGTCGACGAGGAACTTCTGGACACCGTTCGGGCCCAGGATGGCCAGCACCTCGTGCGGGTCGGCCGGGCCCTCGAGCAGCGGCTGCCCGCGGTCGAGGTGGTCACCGTCGACGATCGGGCGGGAGGACCCGTCGTCGAGGACGATGTGCGCGAGTCCCTGACGCTTGGACAGCTTCTCGTACACGATCTCGTCCGCGCCGTTGTCCGGCACGATCGTGATGGTGTAGAAGCGCTCCTCCTCCTCGAGGCGGATACGGCCCGCCTCCTCGGCGATCGGGGCCTTGCCCTTGGGCACGCGGGCCTCGAAGAGCTCCTGCACACGCGGCAGACCGCCGGTGATGTCGTCACCGACGCCACCCTGGTGGAACGTGCGCATGGTCAGCTGCGTGCCCGGCTCACCGATGGACTGGGCGGCGACGATGCCGACGGCCTCACCGATGTCGACCAACAGACCGGTCGCCATGGACCGTCCGTAGCAGGTGGCGCAGACACCCGTACCCGTGGTGCAGGTGAGGACCGAGCGGACCTTGACCTTCTCCACTCCGGCGGCGATGAGCGCCTCGATGGTCGGGTCGCCGAGGTCGGTGCCGGCGGCCACGATGACCGACCCGGAGGCGTCGACCGCGTCCTCCGCGAGCGTGCGGGCGAACGTCGAGGTCTCGACGTGCTCGTCCCGCGAGAGGGCACCGGTCTCGACCCCGTGCGCGTCCACCTCACGGCGGGCGATGACGGTCTCGATGCCCTTGCTCGTCCCACAGTCCGTCTCGCGGACGATGACGTCCTGCGAGACATCGACGAGACGACGCGTGAGGTAGCCCGAGTCGGCCGTACGGAGCGCCGTGTCGGCCAGACCCTTGCGCGCGCCGTGCGTGTTCATGAAGTACTCGAGCACGGTCAGACCCTCGCGGAACGAGGACTTGATGGGCTGCGGGATGAACTCGCCGTTCGGACGCGTCACCAGGCCCTTCATGCCCGCGAGCGAGCGGATCTGGGTCATGTTGCCCGCCGCGCCCGACTTGACGATCGTCGGGATGGGGTTGGAGTCCGGGTAGTTGGCCTCCATGGCCTGACCGATCTCGTCGGTGGCCTCCTGCCAGAGCTTGACCAGGTCGCTCTTGCGCTCCTCGTCGGTGATCTTGCCCAGGCCGAACTGCGACTCGAGGCGAGCCGCCTTGGCGTCGTACGAGGCGAGGATCTCCTTCTTGGCCGGCGGGACCAGCACGTCGGACATCGCGATGGTGACGCCCGAGCGGGTGGCCCAGTAGAAACCGGTGTCCTTGAGCTTGTCCACCGTCTGCGCGACGACGATCATCGGGTACCGCTCGGCGAGGTCGTTGATGATCACGGCCTGACGCTTCTTCGGCATCTGCTCGTTGACGAACGGGTAGTCCGCCGGGAGCAGCTCGTTGAACATCACGCGACCCAGCGTGGTCTCGGCCATCCACTCCTGGCCCTGGCTCCACCCCTCGGGGAACAGCTCGGCCTCGATCTGGGCGGGGGGCCGCTGGTGCGTCATCCGCACCCGGATCGGCGCGTGGATGTCCAGCACCCCCAGGTCGACGGCCATGATGGCCTCCGCCGGGGTCGAGTACACGCCGGTCGCCGGGGCGTCCTGCGTGGCCGGGACATAGGCGCCCGTGGCCCCCTCGTCGAGCCGGGTCAGGTAGTACAGACCCGTCACCATGTCCAGACGCGGCATGGCGAGCGGGCGGCCCGACGCCGGCGACAGGATGTTGTTCGAGGCGAGCATGAGGATGCGGGCCTCGGCCTGCGCCTCCGCGGACAGCGGCAGGTGCACGGCCATCTGGTCGCCGTCGAAGTCGGCGTTGAACGCCTCGCACACGAGCGGGTGGAGCTGGATGGCCTTGCCCTCGACGAGCTGCGGCTCGAACGCCTGGATGCCGAGGCGGTGCAGCGTGGGCGCACGGTTGAGCATCACCGGGTGCTCGGCGATGACCTCTTCGAGCACGTCCCACACCTGGTCGCGCTGACGCTCGACCATCCGCTTGGCGGACTTGATGTTCTGGGCGTGGTTGAGGTCCACCAGCCGCTTCATGACGAACGGCTTGAAGAGCTCGAGAGCCATGAGCTTGGGGAGACCGCACTGGTGCAACTGGAGCTGCGGACCCACGACGATGACGGAACGACCCGAGTAGTCGACGCGCTTGCCGAGCAGGTTCTGACGGAACCGGCCCTGCTTGCCCTTGAGGAGGTCCGAGAGCGACTTGAGCGGCCGGTTGCCCGGCCCCGTGACGGGCCGGCCACGACGACCGTTGTCGAACAGCGCGTCCACGGACTCCTGCAGCATCCGCTTCTCGTTGTTGACGATGATCTCGGGGGCACCGAGATCCATCAGCCGCTTGAGACGGTTGTTGCGGTTGATCACGCGGCGGTACAGGTCGTTGAGGTCCGAGGTGGCGAAGCGCCCACCGTCGAGCTGGACCATCGGACGCAGCTCCGGCGGGATCACCGGGACGGCCCCGAGCACCATCGCGGCCGGGTTGTTGCCCGAGCGCAGGAACGCGGAGACGACCTTGAGACGCTTGAGGGCGCGGATCTTCTTCTGGCCCTTGCCGTTGCGGATGATGTCGCGCAGGCTCTCGGCCTCGCTCTCGAGGTCGAAGTTCTCCAGCAGCGACTGGATCGCCTCGGCACCCATCCCGCCCTCGAAGTACTCGCCGAAGCGGTCCTCGAGCTCGCGGTAGATGCTCTCGTCGACGATGATCTGGTTGACCTCCAGCTTGGTGAAGGTGGTCCAGATCTCCTCGAGACGGTCCAGCTCACGCTGGGCCGACTCGCGGATCTTCTTCATCTCCTTCTCGCCGCCGTCCTTGACCTTGCGGCGCTGGTCGGCCTTGGCACCCTCGGCCTCCAGCTCGGCCAGGTCGGCCTCGAGCTTCCTGGCGCGTGCCTCGATGTCCGAGTCCCGCTCGTCCTCGATGATCTTGCGCTCCTCGAGGATCTGCGCCTCGAGGGTGCTGAGCTCGTTGTGGCGCAGGTCGGAGTCCACGCCGGTGATGACGTAGGCCGCGAAGTAGATGATCTTGTCGAGGTCCTTGGGCGCGAGGTCCAGGAGGTAACCCAGCCGCGACGGGACGCCCTTGAAGTACCAGATGTGGGTGACGGGCGCGGCCAGCTCGATGTGGCCCATCCGCTCACGACGCACCTTGGCGCGGGTGACCTCGACGCCACAGCGCTCACAGATGATGCCCTTGAAGCGCACGCGCTTGTACTTGCCGCAGTAGCACTCCCAGTCCCGGGTGGGGCCGAAGATCTTCTCGCAGAACAGGCCCTCCTTCTCCGGCTTGAGGGTGCGGTAGTTGATGGTCTCCGGCTTCTTGACCTCGCCGTAGGACCAGTTGCGGATGTTCTCCGCCGTCGCCAGGCTGATGACCAGCTCGTCGAAGTAGTTGACGTCCTGCACGTAGGCGTCCTTTCCCGTATGGGATGGTGGCGGGCCCCTCGCGGGGTGGGGCCGGTACGGGGCCCGCCGTGGTGATACTGACTCTGTCGGATGCGGGGCGTCGGTTGCGCGCCCCAGGCGCCTACTGCGCCAGCTCGTCCGCCGCCGAGGACTCGTCCCGGGAGAGGTTGATCCCCAGGTTCGCGGCGGTGCGGTCGAGGTCGTCGTCCTCGGCGCCCTCACCCAACGAGACCGCCTGACCGTCGCTGGAGAGCACCTCGACGTTGAGGCACAGCGACTGCAGCTCCTTGAGCAGGACCTTGAACGACTCCGGGATCCCGGGCTCGGGGATGTTCTCCCCCTTGACGATCGCCTCGTACACCTTCACCCGGCCCACGACGTCGTCGGACTTGATCGTGAGCAACTCCTGGAGCGTGTACGCGGCACCGTAGGCCTGCATCGCCCAGCACTCCATCTCACCGAAGCGCTGGCCACCGAACTGGGCCTTACCGCCGAGCGGCTGCTGGGTGATCATCGAGTACGGACCCGTGGAGCGGGCGTGGATCTTGTCGTCCACCAGGTGGTGCAGCTTGAGGATGTACATGTACCCCACGGACACCGGGTACGGGAAGGGCTCACCCGACCGACCGTCGATCAGGGTCGCCTTGCCGTCGGCCTCGACCATCCGCTCGCCGTCGCGGTTCGGGAGGGTGCAGCCGAGCAGGCCGGTGATCTCCGTGTCCGCCGCGCCGTCGAAGACGGGCGTGGCCGTGTTGGTGCCGGCCTCGACGCTGTGGATCTCCTCCGGCAGCTTGGACGCCCACTCGGGGAGGGAACCGTCCGCCTCGCGGGGCACCTCCCAGCCCGCCTTGGCCAACCAGCCGAGGTGGGTCTCCATGATCTGACCGATGTTCATACGACGCGGGACGCCGTGCGTGTTGAGGATGATGTCCACGGGCGTGCCGTCGGGCATGAACGGCATGTCCTCGGCGGGGAGGATCTTGCCGATGACGCCCTTGTTGCCGTGGCGGCCGGCGAGCTTGTCGCCGTCCTGGATCTTGCGCTTCTGCGCCACGTAGACCCGGACCAGCTCGTTCACGCCGGGGGGCAGGTCGTCGTCGTCGTCACGCGAGAACACGCGGACGCCGATCACCTTCCCGGACTCGCCGTGGGGCACCTTGAGCGAGGTGTCGCGCACCTCGCGCGCCTTCTCACCGAAGATCGCGCGCAGCAGGCGCTCCTCGGGGGTGAGCTCGGTCTCGCCCTTGGGCGTGACCTTGCCGACCAGCACGTCGCCGTCACGGACCTCGGCGCCGATGCGCACGATGCCGCGGTCGTCCAGGTCCGCCAGGACCTCGTCGGAGACGTTGGGGATGTCGCGGGTGATCTCCTCGGCGCCCAGCTTGGTGTCGCGGGCGTCGATCTCGTGCTCCTCGATGTGGATGGACGTGAGCACGTCCTCCTCCACGAGTCGCTGCGAGAGGATGATCGCGTCCTCGTAGTTGTGGCCCTCCCACGGCATGATCGCCACGAGCAGGTTCTTGCCGAGCGCCATCTCGCCGTTCTCGGTGCAGGGTCCGTCCGCGAGGACCTGACCGGCCTCGACGCGCATGCCCTCGTCCACGATCGGCTTCTGGTTGGAGCACGTGCCCTGGTTGGACCGCGCGAACTTGGCCAGGCGGTAGGTCTGACGTCCGCCGTCGTCGTCCATGACGGTGATGAAGTCGGCCGAGACCTCCTCCACCACGCCCGCACGGGCGTTGACGACCACGTCGCCGGCGTCCACGGCCGCGCGCAGCTCCATGCCGGTGCCGACGAGCGGCGACTCGGACCGCACGAGCGGGACCGACTGACGCTGCATGTTCGCGCCCATCAGGGCACGGTTGGCGTCGTCGTGCTCGAGGAACGGGATCATGGCGGTGGCCACGGAGACCATCTGCCGCGGCGAGACGTCCATGTAGTCGACATCCGTGCCCGCGACGACCTCGACGTCACCGTGCTTCTTGCGCACGAGGACGCGGTCCTCGACGAACCTGCCGTTCTCGTCGATCTCCGAGTTGGCCTGCGCCACGACGTGGCGGTCCTCCTCGTCGGCGGTGAGGTAGTCGACCTGGTCGGTGACCGCGCCGTCGACGACCCGGCGGTACGGGGTCTCGATGAAGCCGAACGGGTTGACCCGGGCGTAGACCGAGAGCGACCCGATCAGACCGATGTTCGGACCCTCGGGGGTCTCGATCGGGCACATGCGGCCGTAGTGCGAGGCGTGCACGTCGCGCACCTCGAGGCCGGCACGCTCACGCGACAGACCACCGGGGCCCAGGGCGGACAGGCGCCTCTTGTGGGTCAGGCCCGACAGCGGGTTGTTCTGGTCCATGAACTGCGACATCTGGGAGGTTCCGAAGAACTCCTTGAGCGCGGCGGTGATGGGCCGGATGTTGATCAGCGACTGCGGGGTGATCGCCTCGGAGTCCTGCGTGGTCATCCGCTCACGGACCACGCGCTCCATCCGGGACAGGCCCACGCGGACCTGGTTCTGGATGAGCTCGCCGACGGTGCGCAGACGACGGTTCCCGAAGTGGTCGATGTCGTCGACGTCGACCGGGACCTCGCGGCCACCCGGGACCTGCATCGAGGTCTCGCCCGCGTGGAGGCGTACGAGGTACTCGATGGTGGCGGCGATGTCCTCACGCGTGAGCGTGGTGGTGTCGTCGCCCTCGGGATCCGGCAGACCGAGCTTGCGGTTGACCTTGTAGCGGCCGACGCGGGCCAGGTCGTAGCGCTTCTCCTTGAAGAACAGGTTCTCCAGGAGCGCCTCCGCGGACTCGCGGGTCGGCGGCTCGCCCGGACGCAGCTTGCGGTAGATCTCGAGCAGGGCCTGATCCGTGTCCTCGACCGTGTCCTTCTCGAGGGTGGACATCATGATCTCGGAGAAGCCGTAGCGCTCCTTGATCTCGGTGGTGGTCCAGCCGAGGGCCTTGAGCAGCACGGTCACGGACTGACGGCGCTTGCGGTCGATACGCACACCGACCGTGTCGCGCTTGTCCACATCGAACTCCAGCCACGCACCGCGCGACGGGATGACCTTCACGGAGTGGACGTCCCGCTCCGTCGACTTGTCGCGGCTCCGGTCGAAGTACACGCCGGGCGAGCGGACGAGCTGCGAGACGACGACGCGCTCGGTGCCGTTGATGATGAACGTGCCCTTGTCCGTCATCATCGGGAAGTCACCCATGAAGACGGTCTGCGACTTGATCTCGCCCGTCTCGGTGTTCTCGAACTCGGCCGTGACGAACAGGGGCGCCTCGTACGTACGATCCTTCTCGCGGCAGTCCTCCATCGAGGCCTTGACCTCTTCGAAGTACGAATCGGAGAACGAGAGCGACATGGATCCGGAGAAGTCCTCGATCGGGGAGATCTCCCTGAGGATCGACTCCAGGCCTCCCTCGAGGTTCGTGACGCCGCGGGACGCGGCCCTCTGCTGCCACTCCTCCGACCCGATGAACCACTCGAACGACTCCGTCTGGAGGTCGAGCAGTCCCGGGACCGGCAACGGCTCGGAGAGTTTCGCGAACGAGACCCTCCGGGGCGCACCGGGAACGGTGGAAACTGACTTGGTCTGGCGGGAGACTGCCAAGATGGGTCCTTCCAGCACCTCACGTGATCACCACGGGCGGTGACCACAGATGTATCTGCGAGCGGTCCGCCGACGGGTATCCACCCGAATCCGACCCGGTCGAGGACTCGAAGAGCACCCGGTGGGACCGGGGACGAGCCATCACGGACGGACGAGAGTGCAAATAGCAGCCAGCGCAACGACCTAATCTAGCGGATGGCGGCGCGGAAGTCCAGCCGTCGACGGGGGTGCCCCCGGAGGCTGTGTGCGGGCGGGTGCGCCGTCCGTCCCTGCGCTGGTTGCCCTCGTGGCTCTCGCCTCATCGGCCCCCGGTCGGGACGTCGCACCTGCGGGCGATCTGATCGCCCGACGCCCCTAAAGGGTGACGGGTCGACGGCCGTTCGTCAAGGATCTCGTCCGGTCCGGCCCGGAGATGCCCCGCGACCGGGCCCGCCCGACCGCCCGTCAGGAGGGGAGGTCGGGGATCCGTGACAGCTTCCACACCCCGTCGATCCGGTCGAGACCGACCAGATACGTGCCGCTGGTGCTGCCGGCCGCGATGCCGTCGCGGGTCATCGAGACGTCCTGCACCAGGAGCACCTCGGCCTTGTCGCCGTCGAGATAGGACAGACCGGCCTCACGGACCTGTGCCTCGACGGCGGTGGCCGACTGCTCGTAGCTGTCGCGCAGAGCGGGCCAGTTCTGGTCCAACTCGGACACGAGCTCCGGGGTGAGGAACTCTCCGAGTGAGTCGTGGTACTCGTCCAGCGCCTCGTGGTCGATCGCGACCAGTCGTTGGACGTTGGTGCTCGCCGCGGTGAGGACCTCGTCGGTGACCGCCGGGTCGACGAACGCCTGGTTGTCCACGTCGACCCCGGGCTCGGTGGCCAGGAACGCCCCGGTCGCCCCCGCCACCAGGCCCACCGCCAGCGCCGCGTACGCGAGGGTCCTGCCCGAGAACGCCCGGCGGGCCGGCCGGGCGGACCCGGTGTCGGTGTCGGTGGC
>NZ_JADDKI010000374.1:0-1003 GCF_015356725.1 Dietzia sp. SYD-A1 | reverse complement strand
GTCGTCGTCCTCGTGGTCACACAATCCCAGGACCAGCTGGGACAACCGGATTCCGTCGACCATCCCGTGCTGGACCCGGAACAGGATGAGCGCCCCCTCCTGCTCTCCCCCGTGGCCGTGATATCCCTCGATGAACTCGGTGCGCCAGATGGGGCGGTCGTCGGGGAGCGGCCTGCTCATCTGCGCGGCGACGTACGCCTCGGCCTCGGCGCGTCCGCCCGGTTCGGGGAGGCGACTGCGGACCAGGTGGCGGGAGAGGTCGAAGTCCGGATCGTCCTGCCAGTACCAGCGTCGGCCCCGCCGCACCGGGACCCGGCGGAACACCGGGTGGGGCTCCACCATCCGGGTGGCGATCGCCTCGGTGACCGCCTCCCAGTCGGGGACCTCGGCGAACCACATGATCGAGTTGATGTACATGAGATTGTCCGGTCGGTCCATCATCAGCCACAGCTGATCCCGCAGTGGGATCCGAACCCTCGTCTCCGCCATCCTGCCCGACCCCTCTCACCCACCGTCCACGTCATGCGGACGCCGACCACCGTCCACGTGATGTGGCCGCCGCCCCAGGCTAGAGCAGTTGTGACCCGTGTCACGGCCCTTCCTGGGGGGATCTCGCTCCGTGCTCGTTCTTCACCGTCTACTGCACTGACCCGCGATCCCGTCGGTCACCTCGATCGGCCGGAAGGACACCGTCGGCAACGTCGGCGAGACCGGCGCGTTCGTGGTGAGCATCGGTGCGTTCGTGATGAGCATCGGCGCGTTCTTGATGCGCATCGGTGCGTTCGTGATGAGCATCGGTGCGTTCGTGATGAGCATCGGTGCGTTCTTTATGCGCATCGGTGCGGCGATCTCCGAGGACGTGCTGGCCGTCGACGGTCTGTGCCTGTCTTCGACCCGCTCCTGCCGCCGTCGCGAGTGGGTCGCCACCACCGGGGCCCGGCCCCGCGCACGAAGGAGTTGCCACGGCCCGGGAGGTAGCGGCTCGTCACCCGACCCCCGCCCC
>NZ_JADDKI010000373.1:0-2826 GCF_015356725.1 Dietzia sp. SYD-A1 | reverse complement strand
GGCGTACTCGTCCCGCAGGGCCGAGTCGCGGATGTCGGCGACCACCGGAACCGTCCGGCGCAGCGCCTCGACCCGGCCCTCCGCGTGGTCGAGGTCGTACTCCCCGAGCATCGAGCGGATGGCGAACTCGAACATCGGCACCCGGGTGGAGATGAGGTCCCGCACTGCCGCGTCACCCTTGTTCTGCCTCAGGTCACACGGGTCCTGGCCGGCGGGCGCCACCGCGACGAAGGTGCGACCGGAGAACTGCTGGTCACCGGAGAACGCCCGCATCGCGGCCTTCTTGCCGGCCTCGTCCCCGTCGAAGGTGTAGATGATCTCGCCGCGGAAGTAGTTGTCGTCCAGCATCAACCGCCGGAGCGTGGACAGGTGGTCCTCGCCGAACGCGGTGCCACACGCGGCGACGGCGGTGGTCACGCCCGCCGCGTGCATCGCCATGACATCCGTATATCCCTCCACCACCACCGCGCGGCGCTGGGAGGCGATGTCCCGCTTGGCCAGGTCCAGGCCGAACAACACCTGGGACTTCCTGTAGAGCATCGTCTCCGGAGTGTTCATGTACTTGCCCAGCGTGTCGTCCTCGAAGAGCTTGCGCGCGCCGAAGCCGATCACCTCCCCCGCGAGATTGCGGATCGGCCACAACAGGCGACGGTGGAAGCGGTCGATGAGCGTCCCCCGCGAACTGGTCTTGGACAGGCCCGCCGATTCCAGCTCCTTGGGCTCGAACCCCTGCCGCATCAGATGCTTGCTCATCGTGTCCCAGCCCGCCGGCGCGTACCCACACCCGAACGTCTCGGCGTGGGAGAGGTCGAAGCCGCGGTCGAGCAGGAACGCCCGGGCGGTCTCGGCCTCCGCGTCCTCGCGGAGACGCTCGGCGTAGAACTGCTGCGCAGCGGCGTTGGCCTGGACCAACCTCGACCGGGTCCCGCGGTCACGCTGGATCACCTGTCCGCCGCCCTCGTACGAGATGCGGTACCCGATCCTGTCCGCGAGCTGCTCCACGGCCTCGACGAAGCTGATGTGCTCCATCTTCATGAGGAAGGCGAACACGTCGCCGCCCTCACCGGTCGAGAAGCAGTGGAAGTAGCCGTGCTGGGGCCGGACGTGGAACGAGGGCGTCTTCTCGTCCTTGAACGGGGACAGTCCCTTCATGGAGTCCGCCCCGCCTGGTTTGAGCGCGACGTATTCGCCGACGATCTCCTCGATGCGAGTGCGTTCGCGGATCGCGGCGATGTCCTGCTCCGGAATCCGCCCTGCCATGCCGCCCAGAGTAACCGTCCGGACGGGAGACCGGCGTGGCCCCCGCGACAGGCCGATACGCTGGCCGCATGATCGCACCCCTGCCCCGCGCCCACGCCATACGGAACCCAGGGTCCCGCACGGTGGCGGCCTTCGCGTTCCTGGTGGCCCTCCTCGTCGGTCTCGTCGGGTGGGCGACGCCGTCGGCCTCGGCCGAACCGCCGTCCCGGCTGCAGCAGCAGGTCACGGATTCCGCAGGAGTGCTGGGCGCGCAGACGACCGCCGTGGAGGACCGTCTCGCGGAGCTCCGGTCGACCGACAACCTCCAACTCTGGGTGGTCTACGTCGACAGCTTCGACGGGGTGCCCGCGCAGTTGTGGGCACAGGAGACGGCCCGGCTGTCCGACCTGGGGGCCTCCGACGTGCTGCTCGCGGTGGCGGTCGGTGACCGCGGATACTGGTTCGAGTCCACCGACCCGCGTGCGGATCAGCGGATCGCCGACAGGGACATCGAGCCGCGACTCGCGGAGGACGACTGGGCCGGTGCGGCGATCGGTGCCGCCGACGGGCTCGAACGCCAGGGATCGGGCTCCGGGCTCTCCGGCGCCGCTCTGCTCGGACTCATCGCGCTGATCGTCATCGTGGTGGCCGCGGTACTGCTGGTCAGCCGGCGGCGCCGGGCGACCCGAACGGCCCGTCAGGCCGAGTCCGCCCGCGAGATACCCGGAGATGACACCGCCCGGCTGTCCGCGCTGCCGGTGGACGTCCTCGACTCCCGCGCCCGCGCCGGCCTGGTCGAGGCCGACCAGGCCGTGGACACCTCCACGACGGCGCTCGCGACCGCCGCCGGGGAGTTCGGTGAGCTCCGGACCCGCCCGTTCCGGGCAGCCCTCGACTCCGCCCGGAGCGAGGTCGCGGCCGCGCACTCCCTGATCCAGCGGCTCGACGACGACATCCCCGAGAGCTCCGACCAGCGCCGGGCGATGCTCCTCGAGGTGGCCGCCCGGGCCGAACGCGCCGAGCGCGAACTCGAAGGCCAGGCGACGGCGTTCGCCGAGATGCGTGACGTGCTGATCAACGGCGCCGCCTCGGTCGACTCCCTCACCCGGCGCGCGGTGACCCTGCGCGCCCGCATCCCCGAGGCGGAGAAGTCGATGGAGGACCTGCGGTCCCGGTTCCCCGCCGCCGTGCTCGCCTCGATCGACGACAACCTGACGATCGCGCAGGAGCTGCTCGACGCCGCCGAGGCCGAGACCTCACGCGCCCGCACGGCCCTGGCCCGACCCGTGGGCGAACAGGCCGAGGCCGTCGACGCCATCGGCTCCGCCGAGGAGGAGCTCGCGCGCGCCGAGAAACTCCTCGACGGCGTGGATCACGCGGCCGACGACATCGCTGCCGCCCGCCGCGACCTCGGCGCTCTGATCGACGAGGTCGACGAGGAACTGGGGCAGGCCGCCCGGCTCCTGCGGTCCCCGGACCTGGGCCGGAGCGGTCAGAACCTGACCAATGCGGCCTCCGCCGCCCGCGACGCCCTCGAGCGGGCCCGCCGCGACGGGGAGACCGATCCACTGGGCGTCTTCTCCGAAC
>NZ_JADDKI010000372.1:0-487 GCF_015356725.1 Dietzia sp. SYD-A1 | reverse complement strand
CCACAGGGGTGGTGGGCACACTGACCCACACCGGGGGTCTGCGTGCCGCGGCGGTGGGGCCGACGGACCGGATCCGCTCCCTCGGACTGGACGTCGAACCCCACGGGCCGCTGCCCCGGGGGGTCCTCGAGGCAGTCGCGTTACCCGAGGAGGCGGCCTGGGTGACCGCGGCGCGGGAGGAGGAGGAGGCGGTCCACTGGGACCGGCTGCTGTTCACGGCCAAGGAGGCCACCTACAAGACGTGGTATCCGCTCACCCGGAGGTGGCTGGGATTCGCCGACGCCCACATCACCCTGACGCCCACCCACGTCGACGGCCGGTCCGCTTCGGGCGAGTTGCGGTCGAGGATCCTCGTCGACCCGCGCGCGGTCGACGGGGGACCCGACCTGGTGGAGTTCCACGGCCGGTGGGCGCTGTGGGACGGCCACATCGCCTCGGCGATCGCGCTCCGGCCGGGTGGTGGGGGATAGCGTGTCCGGCGTGACCC
>NZ_JADDKI010000371.1:0-3243 GCF_015356725.1 Dietzia sp. SYD-A1 | reverse complement strand
GGCCGAACCCGCGGTAGTCGAAGGCGAACGCCGCGAAGCCCGCGGCGGCGAAGGCCTCGGCGAACGGCAGCAGGCCCGAGTCGGCCGTGCCGCCCAGTCCGTGCGCGAGAACGACGCACGGAGCGGGATCGGTTCCTGCCGCGGGCAGGAACCAGCCGCGGCAGGTGTCCCCGCCGGAGCGGAACTCGAGGTCGTGGGGGGTGATCTGGCTTGTCACGAGGGGTCTCCTGGGTTGTCGACCGCGGGGTCCGGGCGGCCGTAGATGGCCCGGACCCACAGGTCGGAGGCGGTGGCGATCATCGGTTCGCGATCCGCCCCGGCGTCGTAGGCGAGATGTTCGAGGACCGACTCGTTGACCTGGATCAGCGACGTGGCGAGCGCCATCGGATCGGCCCCGTCGGGGGCGCGACCGGCCGCCCGCTCGGAGCGGATGTACTCGGCGATGGGGGCCGCGAGTTCCGCCCGCCCCTCGTTCCACAGGCGGCGCATGGGCTCGTGCGTGGTGCGCGCGGTGAGCAGGGCCCGGTAGACGTGAGCGTTGTCGAGCATGCGGTCCGCGAGGCCGCTCAGCGTCGAGGTCACTCGGGACCGGAAGCGGCCGTCGGAGTTCACGAGCACGCCGTTCGACGTGGCGGCGGCCTCCTGGATGGAGGAGAGCAGCACGGTCACCGCCGCGGCCTTGGAGTCGAAGTAGAAGTAGAACGCCGACCGGGTGATGCCGGCCGCGTCGGTGAGGTCGGCCACCGAGATGTCATCGAGTGTGGTGGTGCGCAGCTGCCGGTCCAGCTCCGCCAACAGGGCCTCCCGACGCCGGTCGCCCCGCGGTGAGCTGGCGACGGCGTCACCGGAGGTGGCGTTCCCGCTCACGCGTGCGCCGCCGTCCGGATCATCCCGCCGAGGCGTGCCGCTCGTTCTCGTCCCGCCGGGATCTCACGCGTCCGAAGGTCGTGCTCGTACAGGAAGTAGTCCACCTGCTGCTGGTGCCGCGGGGTGTCGAGCATGTGCCCGATGTACTTCTTCTCGTCCGCCACGATGACCCGCTCCATCTCCTCGCGCCCCGGCGTCCGGTACAGGCCGGCCGCCCACGCGGCCGCCAGCCTGGCCTGGGCCTCGACGAACGGGAACAACGTGGGAGTGGACTGGGCGAAGCCGACCATGACCAGGTCGTCGATGCCCGGGGAGAACATCCGCTTGTAGAGCGGCACGTGGTTGTGGGCGTCGGCGCTGAGGAAGTCCGGGTCGAAGAACGGGAACGAGGTGTTGTAGCCGGTGGCCTGGATGACGACGTCGAACTCCTGCGCGGTGCCGTCCTCGAAGTGCACGGTCCGCCCGTCGAACCGGGCGATGTTCCCCTTGGCCGTGATGTCCCCCGAGCCGAGCCTCAGCGGCAACTCGACGGACTGCGTGGGGTGGGCCTCGAAGAACTTGTGATTGGGCTTGGGTAGTCCGTAGGACTCGGGTCGGCCCGCCGACATCGGCTGCATGACCTGAATGGCCTTGCGCTGCCACGAGTAGGGCAGGAAGGGAAAGGTGGCGAAGTACTTGTCGGCCGGTTTGCCGGCGATGTACTTCGGCACGATCCACGCGCCGGACCGGGTGGAGATCACCACCTCGTTCCGCATCACCTTGGAGGACAGCTCCACGGCGATGTCGGCGGCGCTGTTGCCCAGACCCACCACGAGAATGCGCTTGTCCTGCAGGTCGAGCGGATCCCACGGGTCCACGTAGGCGTGCGAATGGATCATCTCCCCGGTGAACTCGCCCGGGAAGTCGCCGAACCGTGGGTCCCAGTGGTGCCCGTTGCCCACCACCAGGGCGTCGAAGCGGCGGGTGCCGGTGCGTCCGGTGGTCAGCTCCCACCCGCCGCCCTCGAGCCGCTCGGCGTGCAGGACCCGGTTCTCGAACTCGATGAGACGCAGCAGGTCGAAGGCTTCCGCGTAGTCATCGAGGTACTGCTTGATCTGCGAGTGGTGCGGGAAGTCCGGGAACTCCTCGGGCATGGGGAAGTCCCGGAAGCTCAGCTGGTGTTTGGAGGTGTCGATGTGGAGTGACCGGTACGCGCTCGAACTCCCGTTGGGATTGTCGAACGCCCAGTTCCCGCCGATGCGGTCGGAGGCCTCGAACCCCACCGCCTCGATGCCGTAGTCGTCGAGCATCTTGAGCGTGGTCAGACCGCTGATGCCCGCGCCGATGACGGCGACGGTGGGGACGGGTGTCATGGAAACCTCTTCGGCCGGGGATCGCCGCGCGGAAAGCTATGGCGTGAGTCACAGTGTGGCCCTAGATTATGGCCAGGGATTGACGGGCGTCAACAGCGTCCCAGGGCGCGTCGACGGGGCACCGCGCCCCGGGCCCCATCCCGGATGGAGGCGGACATGGCGGACGACATGGGTGGTGGGCGGCACGCGGTGGTGGTCGGTGGCGCGTCCGGGATCGGGTGGGCCACGGCGCGCCGTCTCGCCTCGGCGGGGTGGCGCGTGACCATCGCCGACGTCAACGCCGATCTCGCCGAGGCCCGCCCGGCCGAGCTGGCGGACGTTGCCGACCCCCAGGGATCACCCGACGCCCCGGGCCGGGGGCACGATCACAGAATCGTCGACGTGGTGGACGAGGCGTCGGTGGAGGCGATGTTCGCCGGGACCGCCCCTGAGCTGGTCGTCACCACGGCCGGGGTGAGCACGTTGGGGTTGGTCACCGGCCACGACACCGCGGAGTTCAGGCGAGTGGTGGACGTGTGCCTCACCGGCGCGTTCCTGGTGCTCAAACACGCCGGCCGGGTGGTGGCGGAGGGCGGGTCGATCGTCGCCATCGCCTCGCTCAACGCCCGGCAGCCCGGCCGGGGGATGGCCGCGTACTGCGCTGCCAAGGCGGGGCTGGTGATGCTCGCGCAGGTGGCCGCGCTCGAGCTCGGGGAACGCGGCGTCCGCGTGAACACCGTGTCGCCCGGGTTCCTGGTCACCCCGCTCACCGAGCCGGTATTGCAGATCCCCGGCCTCGCCGAGGAGTACGCCGAGAACGCGGCGGTCCCGCACCGCGGCACCGCTGAGGACGTGGCTCGGGCCGTGCTCTATCTCGCTGACGCCCCCTGGATGACGGGGGAGGACCTGGCGGTCGACGGCGGTGCCCAGTTGCGCCGCTACCCGGACGTGCTGGGCCTGGCCACCAAGGCGTTCACGTGAGGGCGGTCCGCGGCCGCGGGACGGGCGCCCGCCCTGTCCCGGGGTTCTCCGGTCGGTCCGCGAT
>NZ_JADDKI010000370.1:0-2410 GCF_015356725.1 Dietzia sp. SYD-A1 | reverse complement strand
CCACGTACCCGGGCGTCCGGTCCGCCACCGCGGGCAGGTCGAGCTCGCCGGTGGGCACGTCCCGCAGGAGTACCCCCAGCAGCGCGGCGCGGTCGGCGGCGCCGGGCAGGGGCAGGTCCAGCACGCGATCGCAGATGTCGGGTTCCCGCAGCCGGGCGTCGGCGTCCTCGGGACGTACACAGGTGGCCACCAGCACCGATCCCGGGTGTGCGACCACGGAGCGCAGCCGGTCCAGCACCAGGGTGGACACCGGCTCGGTCTGCGCCGGCAGAAGTGCCTCCACGTCGGTGACGAGCAGGATCCCGCCGTTCTCCCTGGCGCGCTCGGCGGCGGCCCGGACGGCCTCGAGCCGCCCCGCCGCGTCCAGGGATCCCACTGACGGGCCGTCGAGCACCTCGAGCCGCCGGTCCCCGGCGACCGACCGCACCAGCGTGGCCTTGCCGACGCCGGGCGGTCCCGCGATCAACACCCCGAGGTGCGGTGAGGTTCCCAGTGTGCGCAACAGGTCCGCCCGGTCCAGGGCGAGGGTGAGCCACTGCTCCAGCACCTCCGCCTGGTCGGCGAACCCCACCAGGTCCCGTCGGTCGACGGCGGTGATCGCCGGGTCGGGGGCGGGCGCGCCCACGCTCTCCGCCGAGCGTGGTGAGACACCGCGGGGGCTCGTCGTCGTCGGACCGCGACCGGGGTCCGAGGCTCCCGCGGCGACCACCGCGGTGGTGGGCTGCACGGAGACGACACCGTCCGGCACCGTCGCGGTGACGGTGAGCAGCGCGGTGCTCCACTGCACACCCATGGTGTTGCGCAGAGTGCGGGAGGTGTCGCCGGTGGGGAAGTCGGGACCGAGGTCACGGGGCAGCAGGGTCACCGAGTCACCCACTCGCAGTACCTTGCCCAGCAGTGCGGACCGCAGGACCCGCTCGGCCACGCCCCGGCCCGCGGGCGGCAGGCCCTGGACCTCGACGGACTGGGCGCCGGTGACCCGGGCGGCCCGGACGGTCACCCGCGCGTCCTCGCCCAGGCCGCAGTTGGCGGCGACCACCTCGTCCACCACCAGGATCCCGCTGGGGGCACCGGTCGCGGCGGCGGCGACCACGGCCGCCGTCGTGCGCGCGCCCACGATCTCGAGGGCGTCCCACTCCCGCATCCCCAGCGCCAGGATCACCTCCGGGTGCGCCCGGACGATGCCCCGGCGGGAATCGGCTGCGGACGCCGAGAGGCGGAGGGTCAGGTCCAGATCCGGGCGGGGGTTCACGCGTGCGAGCGTATCGCCGATCCCGCCACGGCCGCGCCACGCACCACCGCGCGGCCCCCGGGGTCAGCGGAAGCGCTGCAGGAACGCGGCCTCGGCCAGCGCGATGCGTTCGATCTCCCCCGGGTCCACGCTCTCGTCGGGGGAGTGGATCGCGGCGGCCGGGTCCTCCACGCCGAACAGCGCGATCCCGGCCCGCGGATGGGCGTCACGGAGAGCCGTGCACAGCGGTATCGACCCGCCCGAGCCGACCTCCGCCACCTCCGTCGTGCCGTACGCCTGCGCCAGACACTCCGAGAGCAGGTCGTGCACGGGATCCGACCCGTCGGCGGGGACGGAACTGAACGGGAAACCCACGGTCTCCCTCTCCACCGACACACGCGCGTTCCAGGGGCGCCTCCGCTCGATGTGCGCTGCGAGGAGCTCCTGCGCCTCGAGCGGGTCGGTGCCGGGGGGGACGCGGAGGTTGACCAGGGCCCGGGCGTGTGGCTGGACCGCGGCGATCGCGCCCTCGACCGGCGGGCAGTCGATCCCCAACACGGTGACCGCCGGGCGCGACCACACCAGGTCGGCCAGCGGGGCTGCGGTCGACGGCTGGACCCCGTCGAGGGTCCCGGCGTCCGCGCGGAAGGCGTCCTCGTCATACGGCCGCCCGGGCCACCGCCCGGAGAAGTCGAGACCGTCGACGGTCGTGGCGCCGGTCCCCGGGTCGCGCAGCGAGGCCAGGATCGACACGAGCGCGCCCAGCGCGTCGGGCGCCGCGCCCCCGAACTGGCCCGAGTGGACCCCGGCCTCGAGCGTGTCCACGACGACGACGACGTTCGCGATCCCCCGAAGACTCGTCGTGAGCGTGGGCTCGCCCACCGAGACGTTCCCCGAGTCCGCGATGAGGATCGCGTCGGCCGCCACGAGGTCGGGTCGCGTGGCCACCAATTCGTCCAGGCCCCCTCCGCCGGTCTCCTCGGAGCCTTCGACGACGATCCTGATCCCGAGGCCGTTCAGCGGGTCCAGCGGGTCCGGGCCCTCCAGGGCGGCGAGTGCTCGGAGGGCGGTGAGGTGGGCGACCAGGTTGCCCTTGCAGTCGGCGGCCCCACGGCCGTACCAGCGGCCGTCGCGCTCGGTGAGCTCCCACGGCGGGGTGGTCCATTCGTCGGGATCGCC
>NZ_JADDKI010000369.1:0-1254 GCF_015356725.1 Dietzia sp. SYD-A1 | reverse complement strand
CTCGGGAACCGACGACGCGACCGGGTCGGTGGCCGCGTGGACGGTCACCACGCCGTCGCCCGGCCTGTGGGTGAGCCGGTGCGCGAGGACGGTGAGGGACTGGGCCCACCCGCTCACGCTGCCGTCGATCGACTCCTCCGCGAGCTGCCCGCCCGAGGCGAACCCGGACCGCAGGGTCAGGACGGTGCCGCCCTCGCCGGCGTCGGCGATCTCGCACGAGGTCGTCCAGGGGGGAACCGGGACCCCCTCGCCCATCCAGTGGTGTTCCTCGAAGGTGAACTCCCCGGGTGCACCGCCGGCGGGGGGCGAGAACACCGTGATCTCGCCGACCGTCGCGGTGAGCATCGCCTCGGCGGCGGCCTCCGGACCGGTCGTGGGGTCGGGGGCGCCGGGATCGGCGAACTGCACGATGCGCCCGCCGACCTGCGGTTCCAGCGCGCAGGGCACGAACCAGGACGAGATCCCCTCGCCGGTGGAGACCGCGTCCCACACCACCTGCGGGGGCACCGGAAGCGGCACGCGGCACACCACGTGACGGCTCTCGTCCGTGGCCTCGATCCCTGCCGTCACCCCGTACATGTCGCGCTCCCACCACCCGTCCGACCGTTACCGTGGTCAACGCTACCGGCGTGGGGGCACGACGTAGTCTGACGGTCGTGATCGCGACGGGAGGGGCGGTGGACCCGGGCGGACGCGGGACCGGACTGCGGGGGCCGGTGGCCGCCACGGTTCTGCTCTTCGCCGCCAACGGGGCGATCTTCGGGGCCATCGTCCCCCGCCTGCCGGACCTCAAGTTCGCACTGGACCTGGGCCCGGCCGGTTTCGGTCTGGCGATGGCGTGCTTCCCGGCCGGCGCCCTGGTGGGGGGACTGCTCGCCCCCGCACTGATGCGTCGGCGTCCGGATGGGGCGGTGGCTGTGGCGGCGATGGTGCTGACCTCGCTCGTCGCCGCGCTGCTCGCGCTCTCCCCGGTAGCGGGGGTGTTCGCCGGTCTGCTGCTGATCTTCGGCGTGTGCGATGCCGTCACCGACGTGGCCATGAACGCCCACGGCATCCGCGTGCAGCTGCGGCACGGCCGGTCCCTGATCAATCGATTCCACGCCGTCTGGTCGCTCGGGGCGGTCCTCGGTGCCGCCGGGGGGTCGTTCGCCGCCGGCATCGGGGCGTCGGTCGTGGTCCAGATGAGCGCGGCCGGCGTCGCCTGTGCACTCGCCGCCCTGGCCGCGCACCCCCTGCGACTGCGCACCGCTGGGT
>NZ_JADDKI010000368.1:0-754 GCF_015356725.1 Dietzia sp. SYD-A1 | reverse complement strand
GGGTTGGTGGGCGCGGGGGTTCCGCCTCCGCTCCGGGCGTAGGCGGCCGCGATGTCGCGGATCTGACCCATCTTGGCGTAACCGGCGTTGCCGGGGCACGAGGTGTTGCCGACGTCGCGGTGGGCGAAGATGTTGGGCAGTCGGACCGCGGCACCCGCCGGATACCTGGTGTACGAGGTGCCCTCGGAGTAGTGGGTGTCGGAACCCTTGGGGTCGACCCCGGCGACCGACAGGCGCCAGCCGATGATCTCGCCCATCTTGCGCACGGTGGCGTCGGGCGGGACCACGGTGGAGTAGTCGCCCATCATGGAGATGCCCCAGGTGTTGCCGTTGAAGCCGCCCGCGTGAGCGCCCTGGACGTTGCGGTTGAGCCCGCCGTGGCGTCCCTCGAAGGCCTGCCCGTACTTGTCGACCAGGACGTTGTAGCCGACGTCGCACCAGCCGAGGTTGCGCGCGTGGTAGGTGTAGATGCCCCGCACCACCCCGGCCGAGCCCTCGCGGGAGTAGTCGTTGCTGCCCGCGGTGTGGTGGACCACGGCGGCGGCGAGGCTGTTGTCGTAGGTGGCGTTGCGGCAGCGGATGGACTCGTCGGCCCCCCAGCCGGCGCGGCTGATGATCGCCGGCTGCCTGGCCGCGATGTCGCCGCTCGCGCCGGTCCCGCCCTGGGCGGCGATGTCCCCGTACGAGTCGGGTTCGGGGGTCGGGGTGTCGTCGGGGGAGATCAGCACCGCGGTGACCGAGTCCGCCGTCAGGT
>NZ_JADDKI010000367.1:0-6992 GCF_015356725.1 Dietzia sp. SYD-A1 | reverse complement strand
CCGCGAGGCGATCGCCCCGTCGGAGGCGGAGGACCGCGGTACGTTCCTGGCGGGCACACCGTCGACCTCACGGAACGACCCACTCCACCCCTCGATCTCCGACCGGTAGGCGTCGTCACCCGCGTGGATCCGCGCCGCGGCGTGGACGGCGCCGGCCAGCGCCGACGACACCTCGAGTCGTTCGAGCACGACCCCCTCCCGCGCGGCCCGCACTGTCAACGGGGCGAAGACGTGCTCGGGCACGGGGTAGGAACTGAACCGCCGGCGATCCGAGCGGCGCTGCAGCATCGACGCGGCCAGGTGCCGGTTCTCGATCGTCGGCGGGGTCGGTGTCATGCGCAGAACCGCCAGGAGGTCCGCATCCCCGTCGTCGGGGAAGCGCTCCACGGTCGTGGCCCACCCGACGGCCGCCAGCGCGACCCGCATGTGGTGCAACATCATGCCGCAGCTCAGGTAGATCCCGCGCCGGTCGGGGTCCGAGCTGGGCAGATGGCGGCGTCGGTCGGCACGTAGATGGAGCAGCGGGCCGTCCAGGCTCCACAGCCAGGGCTGCGAGTTGTGCAGCGACGGGGCGCGGGAGGCGAGTCCGGCGGCACGGAGGATCGACGAGGGTGCAGGGGCCGTGGTGGCCGACGAGCGAGGCGAACCGGTCATCACCTCACTGTCCACCGGATGAGTGGCCGCGACCAGGGACCAACGGCACGACCCGGATGACCTACGACCCGCCGCGCCCGTCGATGATCCGGGCGGCGAAGACAGCGGCCTGGGTGCGACGCTCCATCCCGAGCTTGGCCAGAAGCCTGGAGACGTAGTTCTTCACCGTCTTCTCGGCGAGACACATCCGCGCCGCGATCTGCTTGTTGGTCAGCCCTTCACCCAAGTGGGTGAGCAGTCTCTGTTCCTGCGTGGTCAGATTCGCGAGGGGTCCCGCATCGTCCTCCCGACGCCGACGCAGGCGATCCATGAGCACGCCGGCCGCCCGGTTGTCCAACGTCGATGCGCCCCGCCCCACGTCGGCGACGGCCTTGGCCAGTTCCATACCGGTGATGTCCTTGACCACGTACCCGCTCGCCCCGGCCATGATCGCGTCCAGCATCAACTGGTCATGGGTGTACGAGGTCAGGATCAGGCAGCGCAGCCCCTCCACCTGTGCCAGGAGGTCACGACACAGCTCGATGCCGTCCCCGTCGGGCAGCTGGATGTCGAGCACGGCGACATCCGGCCGCAGGGCGGGTATCCGGGCCAGTGCCTGCGCACATGTGCCCGCCTCTCCGATGACGGACAGCGCAGGGTCGGCGTCCAGGAGCTCGATGAGACCGCGGCGGACGATCTCATGGTCGTCGACGAGGAAAACCGTGGTCATCGCGGGCGCCTCCAGGGGCGGGTGATGGTGTGGGGCCAGTGTACGAGCGCCCGGAGACCGAAGAGCCGGCATGAGGGGAACGAAGCCCGTCGTGCGAGGGCCGTCCCCCGGGTCGAAAAGGTACGTACGTCGAGCGCTCTGCGTCCTAGTATTCGGGAATGACCGCCGAGTCGGGGAGCGCGAACGATCGCCCACCGGTCGCCGGGGCACCACGGGACAGCAGGGACGCGCTCGTCGACGCGATGCTCGCGATCACCTCGGACCTCGGGCTCGAGACGACCCTCCGTTCCATCGTGCGATCCGCGATGGATCTCCTCGACGCGCGCTACGGCGCGCTGGGGGTGCTCGGCGAAGACCAGACCCTGTCCGACTTCCTCTTCGAGGGGATCGACGAGGAGACGAGGCAGAGGATCGGCCGACGTCCGAACGGTGACGGAGTGTTGGGACTGCTGATCGCGCAGCCGGAGGTGGTCCGACTGCGTGACCTCCGCCGGCATCCCGCCGCGGTCGGCTTCCCCTCCCACCATCCGACGATGACCACGTTCCTCGGCGCGCCGATCCGGGTGCGGGGCTCGCTCTACGGGAATCTCTACCTCGCCGGGAAGAACCGGGGCGAGCACTTCACCGAGGACGACGAGACGGTCATCCGCTCGCTCGCGGCGGCGGCGGGAATCGCGATCGACAACGCTCGCAACCACGAGAACGCCCAGACGCGCCTCAGGTGGATCGAGGCCGCCCGTGATGTCCGCACCGAACTCCTCGCCGGTGTCGGCGACCGCGAGGTGCTGGCTCTGATCACCAGGAGGGTTCTGGGTCTCGCGAACGCCGACCTCGTCTTTGTCGCGCGTCCGGACGATCCCGAACGCCCCCCGCACATGGTGGAGCATCTCGTCGTCTCGGTCGCGTCCGGGACCGGGGCGGACCGATTCGAGGGGGTGTCGCTTCCCGTGGCGGGGTCGACGACCGGGGCGGCATTCGTGTCACGGCAGCCCTCGCGTGGTCACTGGCTCGACCGCGCGGTCACGCCTACCGTTCGCGACGGGTTCGGCCCGGTACTGGCGGCGCCGATGCGCGCGTTCGACGCCACCACCGGCGTTCTCGTGGCAGTGCGCGCGGACGGACGGCCCGCCTTCACCCGGGACGACGTCGAGATGACCGCCCACTTCGCGGACCAGGCTGCGCTCGCCCTCCACCTGGAGGCCTCCGCCACCCGCGCCCGGCAGATGGAGGTCCTCGCCGAACGGGAGCGCATCGCGCGGGACCTGCACGATCACGTGATCCAGCACATTTTCGCCGCGGGCCTGAGCTTGCAGGGGACGCTCCAGCGCACCCGGTCCCCCGATGTCCGTGAACGGCTGACGAGGACCATCGACACCCTCCAGGACATCGTGCAGAAGATCCGCACGACGATCTTCGACCTCCACACCGAGGACACGCAGACGACCCGCCTGAGGCAGCGCATCCACGAGGTGATCGACCAACAACTCGGGGACTCCTCCCTGTGCACACGCGTCCGCATCTCCGGGCCCCTGTCCGTGGTGGGCCCGCGCACCGCCGAACACGTCGTCGCGGTGCTACGTGAGTCGGTGACCAACGTCGTCCGCCACGCACGGGCCGAGTCCATGACGGTCACCGTGGGGATCGGGGACGACATCGTGGTGGAGGTGGCCGACGACGGGGTCGGTCTGGAGGAGTCGACCGACCGGAGCGGACTGGCCAACCTCAGGCGACGCGCCGACGACCTCGGTGGCACGTTCGCCACGTCGACGCACGCCGGGGGAACGGTGATCCGATGGTCGGTGCCACGTCGGTGACGACCTCGTCGTCGTCACCCACCGGGCCTGTCCCTCCCGGGCCATCTCGAGACCACCCCCGACCCGCATTCCATTGTGCTAGTCCCACACGAGGCGGATGATGAGGATCGAGTGATAAGTCCAGGTGGGGCACGTCAGAAGCGACGAGCGCTCGCCGATGCTCGAGCAGGGAGGCACACGACCATGCGCACACTGATCGTCTTTGAATCGATGTACGGCTGCACCCACGACATCGCCGATGCGATCGCACGCGGAGTCGGACAGGTGGGTGACGTGACGACTGTCCCCGTCTCGCACGCCGGTGACGAGGACACCTCGGCCTACGACCTGGTGATCGTGGGCGGCCCCACCCACGTCCACGGGATGAGCCGCGAGTCGACCCGGCAGGGCGCGGTCGAGGCCGCCGACCGACCGGACAGCACGCTGACGGTCGAGCCCGACGCGGCCGGCCCGGGGATCCGGGACTGGCTCGGGGGACTTCCCCGGAGCGAGGGCGCCGCGGCGGCGTTCGACACCCGCGTCGACAAGCCCGCGATCCTCACCGGGCGGGCATCCAAGGGGATCTCGAAGAAGCTGGCGAGCCTGGGGTTCAGCCTCGTCGCCGAGCCCGAGAGCTTCCTGGTCACGTCCGAGACCGAGCTGATCCAAGGCGAAGACGCCCGCGCAGAGCAGTGGGGGCAGAGGGTGGCCGCGCGGCTCCAGTGACCCAGCGCTTCGCCGGCGGCGTCGGAGGAGCACACCCCCGGCACTGCTCGCATGGTGTGGAGACCGGGGGTTGACGTTATTGGCAGACTCGGTGGATGCAGAGCAACCGAGACAGGGTGATCACCCCTGCACAGGCGTTCAGGCTCGGCTTCTCGCCTCTGGGGTGTGTCGCCGTTCTGCTGCCGATGATCCCCAACGTTCTCTGGGTGCTCCTCCCCCCGGTCTCCTCCCCGATGACGGCGGACACGCCCTTTCCGCCGTGGGTCCATGTGATCGGGCTCGTCTGCCAGTCGGTGATGATCGCCCTGCTCATACTGGTCATCAACACGAGACGACGATCCACACCGGGCACCGCGGTCGTCGGCCTCATCGGTGCTCTGGCCCTGCTCGGTTACCTGGTGTTGTGGGTGTTGTACTTTCTCACGCCGATCACGCCGACCATTCTTGTGATGATGGCGATTCTGCCCTCGGTCTACTTCCTCTGCGTGGGGTTGTACCTGCAGAACTATCCCTCGCTCGTCCCGGCAGCTCTTTTCGCGTCCATCCACATTTCGGACACCGCGATGAGCTACCTCTAGACCGCCCTGTATCAGCGCTGCACGCGCACGGCATCACCGGCGATGCGGAAAGCTGCACGGTCAACGCCGTCCTGATGAGGTCAACCGGGCGGCTCCGACATGCTGCTGGTGCGCGACGACTACCCGCCGTCCCGCCTGGATCACGGGCCGGAAGAGTCTCCCCCATGGGAACCGGCGGTCACCCCCTCCCCTCACTCTCCCCCGAACCACGCCCGACTGAGCTCGGCGTACCTGCCGTCCGAGTGCAGCAGCTCGTCATGAGTCCCGGATTCCACGATCCGGCCGTGCTCCATCACCAGGATCCGGTCCGCGGCCGCGGCCTGGCTCAGCCGGTGCGCCACCACCAGTCCCGCCCGGCCCCGCAGCACTGCGGCGGCCGCGGAGTCGAGGCGACGAGCCCCGGCGGAGCCGGCCTCGGCGGTGGCCTCGTCGAGGATCACCACGTCCGGGTCGGCCAGCTCCACGCGCGCCAGGGCGATCATCTGGGCCTGCATCGGGTCGAGCGGGTGCCCACCCTCACCGATCACGGTGTCGATGCCGTCGGGCAGGTCGTCCACCCAGTCGGCCCCCACGGTCTGCAGGGCCGCGCGCACCTCGGCCAGGCCGGCCTCGGGGCGGGGCGCCCGGACGTTCTCGACGACCGACGTCGCGAAGGAGTGCACCTCCTGGGAGACCATGGTGATGTGCTGACGCAGGGCGAGCGGGTCGACCTCGGCCAGCGACACCCCGCCCATCCGCGCGGTCCCGCGGGTGGGGACCACGGACCCGGCGGCCACCAAGGCCAGGGTGCTCTTGCCCGCGCCGGTCGAGCCGACCACGGCAACCACCTCACCCGGCGCGACGGTCAGATCGACGTCGACCAGGGCCGGTGCCCCCTCGCCGTACGAGTGCCCGACGCCGGCCAACTCGAGGACGCCGGGCCGGTCGCCGGGTTGGTCGGTGACGGGCCCGAGCGTGGCCGTGCGGTCGGGCACGGGCATGGTGATCACCCCGACCATCCGGACCAGCGAGGCGCCGGCGGACTGGACCTGGTCGACCATCCCCACCAACGCGCCGATCGGGTTGAACAACCGGTGGAACAGCAGCGCGGCGGTGGTCACGGCGCCGGCGGTGAGGGTGCCGGAGTCCACCAGGACGAACCCCACGACCAGCAGCAGCCCGAGGACCGTGACCTCGGCGCGGTTGTTGCGACTGAAGGCGCGGGTGACAAAGGAGAACACCCGGATGGACAGGTCGCGCGCTCGGGCCGAGGCCGCGGTGATCCGGTCGAGCTCGGAGTCCTGGGCATCGTAGGCGTGTAGGGTCCGGGACCCGGTGATGCCGCCGAGGAGCCGGCTCGCGCGGGTGCCGAAGGCTGCCCGCTCCGCCGCGTAGATGGGTCCGGACCGGGGCAGGTACCAGCGCAGCGTGGTCCAGTACATGGGCAGCGCGACCAGCCCGACCAGCCCGAGCCGCCAGTCGACCGCTGCCAGGCCGACCCCCGATACGATCACGGTGAACAGGGACTGCACCACCAGCGGGACGACGGCGGTGGCGGCCTGGCTGATCTCGCGGGCGTCCTCGGCCACGCGGGAGACCAGGTCGCCGGTCTCGGTGGTCTCCATCTGCGCGGCGCCCAGTCGCAGGGAGCGGTCCATCACCATCTCGCGCAGCCGAGCCACCGTGGGCTCGGTCAACCGGGCGAGCCACGCCTGCCCGGCCCAGGCGCAGCCGGCGCCCACGATGCCGGCGGCAGCGATCGCCCCCGCGCCCACCCACACCGCGGTGTAGTCCTCGCTCCCGGGCAGGACGTCGACCAGCCAGCCGATCACCCACGGCGCCACCAATCCCGCGACGGACGCGACCAGGCCGGTCAGGCACACCAGGATCAGGTAGAGGCGGCGTTCCTTCAGAAGCGGCCACAGCACGGCCAGGGACTCGCGGCCGCTGGCCAGCGGAAGGGTCCCGGTGGTGACCAGGGCCCCGGGGCTGTCCGGGGTGGTGGTGTCGGCGTGCGTGCCGGTATCGGTGCCGCTCATCGGTCGACCGCCGCCCGGTAGGACGCGGAGGTCTCGCGCAGCTCGAGATGGGTGCCCGAGTTCGCCTCGCCGCTCCGCGGGAGGTGGACCACCCGGTCGGCGGTCGCGAGGAACGGCGGCGAGGAGGTGACGATCAGCGTCGCCTGCCACGGCCGGCTCGAGCGCAACCGGCGCACGGCCTGCGCGATCTCCCACTCGGTCACCGCGTCCACGGCGCTGGTCGGGTCGTGCAGCACCAGCACATCCGGGTCGGCGTGCAGGGCGCGGGCCAGCGCGATCCGCTGACGCTGCCCGCCGGAGAGGTTGCGTCCCCCCTCCTGGACCACGTGGTCCAGCCCGTCAGGGAGGTGCTCGACGATCTCCGCGACGGCCGAGGCGGCGAGGACCTCATCGGAAATCGGGGTGTCGTCGTCGTCCAGGGTCTTCTCACCCGGGGCGTCGTGGCGCATCGCGATGTTGGATCGGATGGTGCCGACGAACAGGTCGACGCGGTGGGGGGCGACGACGACGTGGT
>NZ_JADDKI010000366.1:0-7019 GCF_015356725.1 Dietzia sp. SYD-A1 | reverse complement strand
GGGAGGAGCCGAGCCCAACGCTGCGGTCCGCGCTGGCCGGCCACCTGCGCCGGCACCGCGGCATCGCGGCGGCGGACCCGGTGCTGTTCGACAGCTCCCGCTCGGCGATCGCCGCCCTGTGCTCGGCATTCGTCGCGGCCCACGGCCCGGTGCCGTTCCACATGGAGGACCCCGGATACCGGGGCGCCCTGCTCATGGCCCGCGAACAGGGTCTCGAGGCGCGGTTCCACCCGGTCGAGCCCGGTGGTCTGGACGCGGCGCGGTTGGGTCCGGCCCGCGGGATCGTCTTCACGACCCCCGCCCACCACTTCCCGCTGGGGCACCGGATGAGTGTGAACCGGCGGGTGGCCCTGGTCGACTGGGCGCACCGCACGGGGTCGCTGGTGATCGAGGACGACTATGACGGCGAGTTCCGCTACGGTGTGGCCCCTCTGCCCGCGCTCGCCACGCTCCCCGCCGCGGCCGGACACGTGGCGTACGTGGGCACGTCGTCCAAGTCGGTGGCCCCCGACCTGCGGGTGGCGTGGTGCCTTCCGCCGCCTGCGTTGCGTCGCGAGGTGGACCGCTGGCTCGTCGTGCACAGGCGCGGCCCCTCGACGCTGTCCGCGGAGGCGCTGGGCGCGTTCATCGCCTCCGGAGCGATGGACCGCCACCTGGCGCGAGCGGCGCGGGTGTACGGCGATCGGCGCCACCACCTCGTCTCCGCCCTGGCGAGGCACTGCCCTGAGCTCCGCGTTACAGGAGTCGAGGCAGGGCTGCATCTCTGTGTGCTGCTGCCCGGCCATGACGACGACGAGGTCGTGCGCGAGCTCGAGCGGGCCGGCTGGCGTACGCGCGCGCTGAGCGGGCAGTCCGCGCGGAACCCGACCGCCGGCCTCGTGCTGAGCTACTCGCGACTGGTCGCGCGCGACGCGGAGGAGTTCGCCGCGACCCTGCGCACTGTGATCGGGCGGTGAACCCGAGCGGGTGCGAGCCACGGTGCGCGGCCTTACAGTTGCCGCGCGAGGTTCGTACCGAGCTCAGAGGAGACGCACGATGGGCACATCATTCTGGCGACGCACGACGATCGATCCCCCGGTGGCGGAGTTCCCCGAGGACGAGCACGTGGACATCGTGGTGGTGGGGGCGGGTTTCACCGGTCTGATCACCGCGCTGATCGCGGCCGCGCGGGGCAGTTCAGTGGTGGTGCTCGAGGCCCACACCGTGGGCGCGGGAGCCAGCGGTTCGACCACGGCCAAGGTCTCGGTTCTCCAGGGGACCCGACTGTCGACCATCCGTTCGCACCACGGTCTGGAGACCGCCCGCGCATACGCGGAGGCCAACCAGTACGGCCTGGACTGGTGGGCGGAGTTCTGCGGGTCCCACGGGGTGGACGTGCAGAGGCCGCGCGCGGTCACCTTCTCGCGCGGCGTCAAGGGGACGAACACCCTGCGCGCGGAGAAGCGCACGCTCGACGCACTGGGTCTGCCCGCGCGGTGGTACGACCGGATCGACGTCCCGTTCCCCGCCCGGTCCGCCGTGGAGGTGCCCGACCAGATGCAACTCGATCCCGTCGAGGCTCTCGGGGCACTGGTCCGCGCCGCGTCGGCGCTCGGGGTCCGGATCATCGAGCACTCCCGCGTCACGGGACTGGACGTTCGCGGACACGACGGAGACGCCCACGTCCGGGTGCGCAGCGACGGGGGCACGTGCACGGCGCGCGACGTCGTGTTGGCCACCGCGTCCCCCGCTCTGGACCGCGGGCCCACCGTGGCCTCGATGGAGGCGGAACGGTCCTACCTCTGTGCGTTCGAATACCCCGGCGGTCTGGAGGAGGGGATGTACGGGTCGGTCGAGAGCCCGGTCCGCTCGCTGCGGACGGTGCCCGTGGGAGACCGTGAGGTCCTGCTCGTCGGCGGCAACGGCCACCGCACCGGCACGGCTTCGGGGACCGAGTCGAAGATCGACTCGTTGCGCGAGTACGCCGCGAAGCACTTCCCCTCCGCGGTGTTCACGCACGGATGGTCCGCGCAGGACTTCCACCCGGTCACGCTGCTGCCCAAATCCGGCCCGATGCCGTGGGGCAAGGGCCGTGTGCACTTCGCGGGCGGGTACAGCAAGTGGGGCCTGACCGGGGCGCCGGCGGCGGCCGGCATCATGGTGGACCGGCTCAGCGGGCGGGAGCCGCGGGTCTCCTTCGGTCGACCCTCGGTCACCGGTGTGCTGCGCACCTCGGTCTCGCTGTACGCCGATCTGCCGCTGCAGCTCGCGGCCACCGCCGTGCAGGCGGCCGTGCGTCCTCCCCGGCTGACCGTGCGGCCGATCGGGGAGGCGACCGCGGATGACGGCGGGACCTGCAGGGTCGGCCTCCTCTGCCCGCACATGGGCGCGGCGCTGAGTTGGAACGAGGCCGAGCGGTCGTGGGACTGCCCGTGGCACGGCTCGCGGTTCTCCGCGTGTGGCGAGTTGCTCGAGGGGCCGGCGACGCGGGATCTCACGCGCTACGACACGACCTGACCGGGGAGCCCAACTGGACGTCCGTCCGGATACTGGCGGGGGTGCGGTCGCGGTCCGTGTAAGAGGGAACGCCCCGCCCGACCCGTGACGGGCCGAGCGGGGCGTGACCGTGTTCCTCTGACCACTGGGCGTCCGCGTCGGACAGCCCTGTGACGCGGGTCAGGCCGGGGGCATCATGACCCCGTCGATGGCGTGGATGACGCCGTTGGTGGCCGGGATGTCGGTCTGGACGACGGTGATGCGGTTCCCCGCGCCGTCCACGAGGGTGACGGTCTCGCCCTCCACCTCGACCGTGAATTCGGCGCCCTGCAGGGTCTGGACCATCTCGCCGTCCATCCCCATCACGTCCTCGGCCATGACGTCGCCCTCGATCACGTGGAACTGCAGGATCTGGGCCAGGTCACCGGTGGGATCGGCGAGGAGTTCCTCGAGCTGTCCTTCGGGAAGAGCCGCGAACGCCTCATCGGTGGGCGCGAACACCGTGAAGGGGCCCGGCCCCTCGAGGGTCTCCACCAGACCCGCGGCCTCGAGCGCCTGGGTGAGGGTGGTGAAGTCGCCCGCGGCCATCGCGGTCTCGACGATGTTGCCGGTCGCCGCCGGCTCCTCCGTCATCTCCTCCGTCGTCTCCTCGGTGGTCATCTCAGTGGTCATGGTGGTCTCGTCGGTGGCGGTGGCGTCGCCGTTCGTGTCGTCCGTGCCACACGCTCCCATGAACACTGCGAGCCCGATAGCTCCCGTTACTGCGATCGTCCGCTTCATGAGCAACCTTTCGTCGTTGGTCGGGGGTGAATCCAGTGTGGGGTGACGCGAACAACGGACGAAACCGGTGAGACACAATCGTTGTATTGCCGTTAACCTCCGCGTTGCCCGTCGGTGCGCCCGGATTGCCCGCCATGGCGCGCGGGCGCGGCCGGCGTGACACCCTGAGGCCGTGAAGACGCCGGTACCTGACTACCTACAAGAGATCCGCGACCTGTGTTCGACGGGCGCGGGCGGACACCTCGCCGACTACATCCCCGAGCTCGCGGCCGTGGACCCGGATCGGTTCGCCGTGGCCGCCTGCACGATGGACGGCGTGGTCTACACCGCCGGTGACGCGGACGCCGAGTTCACCATCCAGTCGATGAGCAAGCCGTTCGCCTACGCGTTGGCGCTGCGTGACCGCGGGATCGAGGCGGTCCTGGAGAAGGTGGCCGTGGAGCCGTCCGGGGACGCGTTCAATCAGATCTCGCTGGAGAGGATCAGCGGCAGACCCCGGAACCCCATGATCAACATCGGCGCCATCACCACTCACACCCTGGTCGGTCCGGTCGGCGCTGACGAGGACGAGCGCGACGAGGCGCTGTCCGCGGGATTGTCCGCGTTCGCCGGCCGACGCCTGGAGGTCGACGCGGCCGTCATGACGTCCGAGCTGCGCACGGCGTTCCGGAACCGGGCGATGGCCAATCTGGTCCGGGCGGGAGGGATCATCGACGACGACCCCGACGCGGCGGTCCGCGGGTACACCCGCCAGTGCGCCTACCGGGTGACCGTCCGCGACCTGGCGGTGATGGCGGTGACCCTGGCGACCGGCGGGGTCAACCCCGTCACCCGTGAGCGCGTCATCTCGGCGCCGGTGGCCCGACAGGTGCTGGCGGTGATGACCACGTGCGGGATGTACGACGCGGCCGGGGACTGGATGTCCACCGTCGGGATCCCCGCGAAGAGCGGGGTGTCGGGCGGCATCCTCGGTGCCCTGCCCGGACAGGTGGGCCTGGGGGTGTTCTCGCCTCGGCTCGACGAACACGGCCACAGCGTCGAGGGGGTGAGGACCTTCGAGCGACTCTCCCGCGATCTGGAGCTGCACCTCATGAACACCACGGTCACCGAGGTGGAGGCCGTCCGCTCGGTGCGGTTCGACGAGATCACCGGCAGACGCACCTTCCGCCTCCAGGGGCCCATGACCTTCGCGAGCGCCGAACAGGTGCTGCGTCGACTCGCGGAGATCCCGCCGGGCGACGGTGAGGTGACCCTGGACCTGAGCCGGGTCTCGTCGGTCAACGCGACCGCGCGGCGCATGCTCCTCGAATCCATGCGGCGGCTGTCGTCGGACGGGCACCCCGTGGGTCTCGCGGATCCCGGCCGCCGACTCCCGGACCCGGACCTCGGTGACGGGTCCCGGCCGGTCACGCGGCGGGCGACCCGCTGACACGGGCTCGGGTCGACGTCACGCGCCCACGCCGGCCTCGGACAATGCCGTGCGGACGGTGTCCGGCGCGGTTCTCATCGAGTACTCGAACGCCGCGACACGGCGGGTACTGCTCATGAAGTGGGCACCCAGCCCCGCGAGGTCCGCGGCAGTCGGGAGGATCGGGACGACCGTGGTGCCCCGGGCGCGGACGGCGGCGATCTCGGCGGCCAGTCCCTCGGACATCGGCTTGCGGATCAGTCGGTGTTCGATCCGGCCGCCCGGTCCGGGCACGCGGACGCCGGGCGCCGAGGCCATGGGCGCGATGACGTAGACCAGGTCCGCGTCCCCGGGCTCCAGCAGATCCACCGAGGCCGTCGAGCCCATCCCCCCGTCGACGAAGATGCGGTTGCCGATGGGGACCGGGGTCATCCACCCGGGAGTCGACCAGGACGCCCGCAGCGCCTCGCCGACGGTCGCGATCGGCGAACCCGGTGCGCCGAAGACGACCCGCTCACCGGCGCGGATGTCGTAGGCGACCATCCGGGCGGCGGGGTGGGGCAACCAGGAGCCCACCTCGAATCCCTCGGCCAATCGCTGCAGCCAGCCCAGGTCACCACGACCGCTGGGGGCGATCCCGGCGTAGGCGGCCAGACCGGAGTGCGTGCGCAGCAGTCCGGGATTGAGCAGGGGTGGCCGGGGCAGAGGCGGCCTGCCGGGCGGGGTGGACGCGATGTGCTCCCGGAGCCGGGGGTCCTGCGCACGTCCGCGCTGCATGTCGACCAGTTCGTCGATCCCGACACCGCCGCCGATCATGGTTACCAGCTCGGCACCCGCGGACGTGCCCAGCAGGACGTCGGCCTCACGGGGATCGAACCCGACCTGCTCGGCGAGGGCGTGCATGGCCGCGATCGCCCAGGCGCCTCCGATGGTCCCACCGCATCCGAGGACGAGGGCGGTTCGGCTCATTCGTGGCCTCCTGGGGTGGCAGGGCACCGGGATCGGTGGGTGCGGTGGTGAGGGACGTCAGTCCCGGGGGTCGAGCACGAAGACGGGGATCGTCCGCTCGGTCTTCTCCTGGTAGTCGCGGTAGTCGGGGTACACCGCGACCGCCCGATCCCACCAGAGTTCGCGTTCCGCACCGGTCACCTCTCGGGCCACGAAGTCACCGACCCGGTCCTTGTCCCGCACCTCAACGTGCGGGTGGGCCTTGATGTTCCAGTACCAGACCGGGTGGGTGGGTGCGCCGCCCAGAGAGGCGACCGCGGCGTAAGAACCCTCGTGTTCGACCCGCATCAGGGGGGTCTTGCGCAGCTTGCCCGACTTCTTGCCCACGGTGGTCACGATGACCACCGGCATTCCCGACAGCTCGGAGCCCGACGCACCGTTGCTCTTCTCGTACCGCTCGACGTGCTCCCGCACCCAGGTACTGGGGCTGGGTTCGTAATCGCCGGTCAACGGCATGGTTGCCTCTCTCGTCAGTGCGGTCCTGCTCGGTGGGTCGTCACCGAGGGGCGGCGTTCACGCTGGCGACGTTACGCCCGACGCGGCGAGAGGCTCGGTGAACCTCCGGATCGCCGCCACCACCGCGAGGTAGCGGGCGGACTGCACCGCGTCGAACCCGTGCTGCGCGCCGGGCAGCTCGGCGTAGACCACCGGGTTCGACGACCCGCCCCGCAGGTGACGCACCAGCCTGCGTGAGCCCCTGACCGGGGTGTACATGTCGTCAGTCCCGTGGATGATCGCGACCGGGGGCGCACCCTCCGCGGGGTGGCGGACCGGATCGGAGACGTCCTTGGTCTCCGCGCCCAGGCGGCCGTAGTAGCCGTAGAGCCCGATCGCGCCGGCCAGCGTCGTGTCGAGGTCCTCGAATCCGGGCTGGAACCTCGGGTCACCGGCGGTCAGCGCGGTCATCATGGCGATGTGCGCGCCGGCCGAGCTGCCCGCCACCACGATCGGGGCGCCCGCCGGGATGCCGTGCAGCGGGCCCTCCGTGCGGACCCAGCGGATCAGGCTCTTGATGTCCACAAGGTGCTGTGGGAACCCCGCCTCCGGTGTGGGGGAGAGGTGATAAGTCGTGCTGATGGCGGCCCATCCGCGGAGCGCGTGGTCGAAGAGCATGGCCCGCGACTCACGGCTCGGACCGCCCGCGCGGAAGTGCCCGCCGTGGATGTGGATCAGCACGCCCCTGACGCGACCGCCGCCCTTTCCGGTGTACAGGTCGAATCGGGTGGCGCGGTCGTCGGGCCCGTAGGCGAGGCGGGTACGGGCCTCGACGCCGCGCGGTCGGCGGGGCCACGGTTGGAGGAGCACCTTCCGCCACGGCGTGCGGCGCCGGGCTGAGGACGTGGTGGGG
>NZ_JADDKI010000365.1:0-1198 GCF_015356725.1 Dietzia sp. SYD-A1 | reverse complement strand
GGGTCGTGTGGACCGGAGGGGGCGTCTGACGTGGCAGGGGTTCCCTCGGGGGTGCCGCGGTGGCGGTCCCACCCGCCTCCGTGAACGAGAAGCCGGTCCCCGCCTGGTAGTTGCCCGAGCGCTCCTCGCGGGTGAGTTCCCTGCGCTCCTCGGGCCTGCTCAGGGAGATCTGTCGCCTCTTGCGCAGCTGCAGGCCCACGACCAGTGCCAGGAGGGCGAGCAACAGGACGGCGACGACGGCGATGACGATCCAGGTGGTGTTCACGGTGCCCAGTATGGACGACGCCCCCCGTCCTCATCCCGGCCCCGGGTGTCGAGGGCGGCCCTAGACTGGCGCCCATTCCCGTAAGGAGGTGTCCGCGCGTGACCGAGGTCGCTGCTCCGCACGAGCCGGCCGGGGCCCGGAGACCACACCTCCGGCGCGCCCACGCCGTCCCCACCTGGGCGGCGAAGACTGTCCTAGCCGTGACGGGTCTGATCTTCACCTCGTTCGTCGTCGTGCACATGATCGGCAACCTCAAGGTCTTCGGCGGCGCGGCCGGATTCGACGGGTACGCCGAGTGGTTGCGGACCCTGCTCTACCCGCTGGTCCCCCACGAGGGCGTGTTGTGGGGCCTGAGGGTGGTGCTGGTGCTGAGCCTGGTGGCGCACATCGGGTGTTCCGCGCTGCTCGTGCGACGCTCGCGGGCGGCGGCGGGCCCCCGTCGTCGTCGCGCCGGCCTGAACGCCACCTCATTCGGCGCGCGGACCATGATGTTGACCGGTGTGGTGCTGCTGCTGTTCGTGGTCTTCCATGTCCTGGACATGACCACCGGCACGCCTCCTGCGGCCAGTGACTCGTTCGTCCCCGGGTCGCCGTACGCCAACCTCGTGGCCAGCTTCGCCAGGCCCTGGGTGGCGGCGTTCTACGGGATCACCATGGCTCTGCTCGCGGTGCACGTGGCGCACGGCGTGCGGACGGCGGCGGGGGACCTCGGCGTGACGGGGGTCCGGAGTCGCGCGGTGGTGACGGTCGTCGGTGGGGTCGCCGCTGTCGCCGTCCTGGTGGGCAACGCCATGATCCCGATCGCCGTCCAGGCCGGATGGCTGTCGTGACCCGCCCACGCACCCCGGGCGTGTCGAGCGCCTTCACGGCACCGCCCGTCACCGCCCCCGGCGCGCGGGCCGGCGACACCCTGGACTCGGGCGCCCCCGGTGG
>NZ_JADDKI010000036.1:0-1663 GCF_015356725.1 Dietzia sp. SYD-A1 | reverse complement strand
GCCCTGGGCCAGCAGGGCGCGGTCCTGCTCGCCCACGCCCCGGCAGCGGTCGCCGAGGCGTTCTGCCTGGCCAGGCTCGGTGATGATCGCTCGGCCGAGTACGGCGCGCTTCCCGACGGGGTGGACGTGGCGGCACTGGTCGCCCGCGCCTGAGTACCGCATATGCCACCACCGCGTTACCGCCACGGCGGGGAGAAACGAAACCGCCAGTTTCGCTATTCGGCTGACAGTCGCGTGAGAGAGGTCACAGACTGGAGGGACCCCGACAAAGAGGTGCACTATGTCAATCGACGGCGATCCACGTGACCCGGTCTACCGGCCGGGCCCGGCCCCCCTCCGCTCCCACCTGCCGATCCTGGGCGGGACCCTCGAGTACGTCGAGAATCCACTGGCCACGATGGCCCGCCGGTACCGCGACCACGGGCCGGTCTCCGAACTGAGCTTCCTCGGCTCCACCTGGACCGCGCTGCTCGGCCCCGACGCGTGCCAGATCGCCCTGCAGAACGCCGACAAGGCGTTCGCCAACGGCCCCGGCTGGGGATACCTCGTCGGCCCGTTCTTCGACCGCGGGCTGATGCTGCTGGACTTCGCCGAGCACCACCACTACCGGCACCTCATGCAGGAGGCGTTCACCCGCCCCCGGCTCGAGGGATACGCCCGTACCCTGGCCCCGCTGGTCGAGCGCGGGATCTCGAGCTGGACCCCCGATCGGGCGTTCGAGATCTATCCCGCCCTCAAGTCGCACACGCTCGATCTGGCCACCGAGGTGTTCATGGGCGGCGCCGAATACGCCCGACCCGGGGAGATCGAGCGGGTCAACATCGCGTTCGTGGACTGCGTGCAGGCCGCCAACGGCTACATCCGCTCGACCGCTCCCCTGCCGTTCACCAAGTGGGGTCGCGCGACCCGCGGCCGGCGTCTGCTGGAGGAGTTCCTCCGGCGTCACCTGCCCGCCCGCCGTGCCGACCCCGGCGAGGACCTGTTCTCGGCCCTGTGTCAGGTGGCCGACGCCTCCGGCGGGATCGACGACGACGACATCATCAACCAGATGATCTTCCTGCTGATGGCCGCGCACGACACCACGACCAGCACCGTGACCTCGATGGTCTACGAACTCGGGCGCGATCGGGAGTGGCAGGAGCGCTGTCGGAGACAGTGTCTGGAACTGGGCCCCTCGCCGACCCTCGCCGAGCTGGAGGGCCTCACCGACCTGGACCTGGTGATGAAGGAGACGCTGCGGCTGCACCCGCCGGTGCCGGTACTGGCGCGCCGGGCGGTCAAGGACACCGAGGTGCTCGGCGTGGCGATCCCCGAGGGCCGGCTCGTCTCGGTGATGCCGCTCCTGTCGCACCACATGCCCGAGTACTGGACCGACCCGGAGATCTTCGACCCCGAGCGGTTCACCGAGGGCAGGCGCGAGGACAAGTCACACCGCTACGCCTGGGAGCCCTTCGGCGGCGGGGTCCACAAGTGCCTCGGCATGATCTTCGCCAACCTCGAGTCCAAGCTCGTCCTCAGCGCGCTGCTGCGGCACTTCGAGTGGTCCGTGCCGCTGGACTACGTCCCGCCCATGAAGAACGACTCGCTGCCGTTCCCCGGGGACGGGCTCCCGGTATCCCTGCGGCCGCTCACGCCGGCCCGCGCCGGCTGAGCCGACCCGGCC
>NZ_JADDKI010000364.1:0-5314 GCF_015356725.1 Dietzia sp. SYD-A1 | reverse complement strand
GGCCAGGCCGCCCGCGTAGGCGCGGCGGTACACCCCGCCTGTGTCCGACCCGGCGGCGAGCAGGCCCGGGATCACCGTGCCGTCGGCGCGCAGGACCGACGTGTCGGCCCCGATCCTGATCCCCACGAACGGGAACGTCACGGCCGGGGTCGTCTCGACGATGTAATACGGCCCGCGGTCGAGCGGGGCGAAGTCGTACTCCCGCGGCGGCACGACCTTCTGGCCCGACTCGTTGACCCGGCGGATCCCCTCGGCGATCCTCGCCCCGTCGTAACCCCACTCCTCGGGCAGGTACTCGAACTCCTCGAGCGTCTCCGCCAGACCGCACCGGCCGCCGCGCCTGGAGGCCTCGGTGTACTTGTCGATCGCGACCGCACCCTCGACGTAGGAACCGCAGATCCAGTCGCGGTAGACCCGTTCGTCCGCGACCACCAGGCCGCGGGCCTCGGGTTGCTCCATGAGCGCCATCGCCGTGAGGTGATCCCCCTGGGTCTCGTCCACGAAGCGCTCGCCGTGGAGGTTGAACAGCAGCGCGTGCTCGGAGTAGTAGAGGGAGAGTCCCACGAAGTCGCCGGAGTCCCGGAAGGGCAGACCCGCGGGGATCAGGTGGCCGTAGAAGCCCGCGTCGTCGAAGCCGATGCCGGCCTCCACCGATTCCGCCAGCCTCAGTCCCCCGCCGTCGCTGTGCGGGTTGGACCGGAGCGGGAATCGTGAGGCCAGCGGGTGCAGGTGGCGCTCCACCAGCTCCGCGTCGGCCTGGAACCCCCCGGTGGCCAGGAGAACTCGTCGCGCCCGGATCTCGTGGACCTCGCCGTCGGCCAACCGGACCGTCGCCCCTGCCACGCCGTCGCCCTCGGTGATGAGTCCCTGCACGTGGGCGGCAGTGTGGATCGCGTTCCCGGCGGCCCTGATCTCGCGGGCGCAGGCGTCGAGATACTGGTTGGTGTCGAACGCGTGACCGACACCGTAGCGCAGCACGGGGACTCCCTCGGCGCAGTCGACGCCCCGGCCTCGGATCCAGTCGAGCCCGGCGGCGAAGTCGTCGACGACCGCGTTGCGGAGCTCCTCATCCCCATGGGGGTTGATCTCCGCCATGATCTGCCGCGTGGGTGCGGTCCAGGCATATCCTGCGAACCTCGCGGAGCCTCCGACGTCGTCGGCCTTCTCCACCACCATGACGGTTGCCCCGCGTTCGGTGGCGCGGGCGGCGGCGGTGAGGCCGGCCATGCCGGCACCGATGACGAGTAGGTCGACGGCGTTCTGCATTCGGGTCTCCCGGAAAGGTAGTGCTGCTGTGATGTGGACCACCCTAGCATCTTAATTGAACTCAGTTCATCTATTAGGGCCGGTCGCTCACCTTCGGCCCCTCGACCGCCCCGGCCACCAGCGACTCCACCCGGTGCCGCAGCCGGGTCTCCGGGACGGTGAGGCGCCGGTGTTCCTGTTCGACGAACTCCTCGGCGCTGCCCACCCGGTATGTCTCGACGAACAGGCCGGGCTCCGCGGTCGGGCGCTCGAGCCGCCAGCGCCGGCCCCCCAACCGGAGCCGGGAGCGACGCAGATCGCGCATCGCGGTGAGGAATTCCCGCGTGCGACCCTCCGGCACCCGGTACACGTAGCGGACCACCACCGGTCCCGATCGGTCGCCCCGAGGCGTGCCCGGGTCGGTGACCTCACCGGACGGCCCCGCCGGCCCACCGAGTTCGGAGACGAGGACCGGTTCGATCCCCTTCTCGGCGCCCAACCCGACGAGCAGGAGCGACACGCAGCTGATCACCATCAACCCGGCTGCCACGAGGAGGGCGGCCTGCAGTCCGGCGGCGTCGGCCACGACCCCCCACAGGAGCGATCCCGCCGCCTGCGTCCCCTGGACCATCAGCAGGATGACCGCGATCAGCCTGGGCCGGATCCAGTCCGGGAAGAACTGGTGCCCCATCGACATCCACGAACTCTGCACACTCACCCAGGCCGCGCCGGCGAAGAGCATGGCGATCCCGACCACGACCGGCGACGTCGAGACCGCCAGCACCGCCAGGGCCGCGGCGTAGACGAGGGCGCCACACGCGGCGAACACCGTGACCCTCAACCGCCTCCGCAGCCCACCGAACCCCATGACCGCCACGACGGCGCCGGCGCCGATCAGCGCCATGAGCACCCCGAATCCGTCCGCGCCCATCCCGAGACCGTCGTAGACGGCGAGGGAGATGAGCGCCCAGAGTGCGCTGGACGGGATCCCGAAGAGGAAGAGCTGGCACAATAGCCGTGTGGTCCACGCCGAGTTGACCACGAACCGGACCGCGCCGGAGATCTCCGGCATGATCGCCCGACGCGGAGCGGTCCGGTCGGGCGACCGCCGCTCCATCCGCCACAGCGCGAGCGCACAGCCCACAGAGAGGACGGCGACCACCGCGAACGCCCATTCCGCGCCGGCGAGTCCCAGTCCCAGGCCCGCCAGGAGCGGCCCGAGCGAGCGGGCGAGATTGAACACCGCTCCGTCGACCAGTGCCGCGGTGGGGATCATCCCGCGGTCCACGGTCTCCGGAAGAAGCGATTGCCAGGAGACCCCTACCACCACCAGCGCGGTGCCGACGAGGAGAACGGAGCAGATCATCGGGAGTGCCGTGTCGGCCCCCGTCACCGTGAGCACGGTCGCCGCCACCGCGGACCCCGCCGACGCCACGGTGGCCAGCGCCATCATCTTCTTGCGCGAGGCATACCCGGCGATCACCCCGACCGGTAGCGCGAGCACCAGGAACGGCACGGCCATGGCCGCCGGCGCGAGAGAGATCACCGACGCGGGCTCACCTCGCTCGGTGAGGACCCACTGCACCGAGACGACGTGGATCCACACGGCCACCGCGTTGGTGAGTTGGACGGCCTCGAGGGCCCGGAACGCGCGCTCGTGCCGGAGCGGGCGCGCCGTCGATCGGTGGGCGCCCGCCCCGTCGCTCACCACTGGTCCCAGTGGATGAACTCCTCCGCCGGTGGCCGCCAGGCGGGGCGGAAGGTGGTACCGGTGTAGTGGGCGACCGGGATCATGCAGACCTGTTCCACCTCGGCGGGATCGATCCCCACGATCTCGGCGACCTCGTCCTCGCGGCCGAGGGTCATCCCCGTCCAACAGGTGCCCAGTCCGCGAAGCCGCGCGGCGAGCATGAAGTTCCACACGGTCGGATACACCGTCGCGAGCCTGTGTTTGGCCGCCAGCACATCACCCTCGGCCAGCCGGGGCGTCAGACACGGGATGACGATCACCGGCACCCGGGACATCACCGCCGCGAGGTGCTCGGCCGAGTCCCTGGTGCGTCTGCTCTGGGCCGCGTGCGTGGGGTCGGCGTCGACACGGTGGAACAGCCCCACGTCGCTCGCGCGATAGAACCCGTCGAACTCCTCCCGGTAGATCCGGCCGAGGCGGTCGATGCGCGCGGGATCGCGGACGATCACGAACTCGGTGCGCATGAGATTGGAGCCCTGGGGCGCCTGGAGGGCGTCGGCCACGCACTCCTCCAGCGTTCGCGGGTCCACCTCGCGCCCCAGATCGAGTCGCCGGCGCACCGCGCGGGTGGTGGTGATCAGATCGTGCGCACCGAGGGGCTCGGGCGGGGTCACGGCCGCGGGATCAGTCATGGTCACCCCTACACCCCGACGAGATCCGCGATCGACCGGCGGGCTTTCCGGCCGCCCCCGAAGGCACCCTCGTCCCCGAGAGCGCGACGAAGGTAGAAGTGGGCGGAGTGCTCCCACGTGAAGCCGATCCCACCGTGCAATTGGATCGCCTCGTAGGCGCTCCTCGTGGCGGCATCCGCACACACCGCCGATGCGACCGCCACGGCCAGCTCGGCGTCGCGGGCGTCGTCCTCGTCGAGAACCGCGAGGGCGTACATCGCGGCGGACCGGGCCCGCTCGCGGTCGACCAGCATATCGGCCAGGCGATGCTTGATGGCCTGGAAAGACCCGATCGCACGTCCGAACTGATGACGCTGTTGGACGTAGGCGACCGTGTCATCCAACAGCCGGGCGGCGATCCCCGCGTGTTCGGCGGCGAGCGCCGCACCGGTGATGAGCGTCAACTCACGGACCACGTCCGGGAACCGTGCGGCACCGACGAGGATCCTCGTGGGCGCGTCCACCAACTGCACGTCGGCGCGGCGCCTGGTCAGGTCGACGACCTCTCGCGGGCGACGTTCTGCTCCGGTGAGGTCCACCACCACGAGCGCCTTCTCCGCTCCGGAGGACGCCACGACCACGAGCGAGTCGACCGCCTCCCCCCAGAGCACGCCCGGGACGAGCCCGTTGACGACGGAACCCGCCTCGCCCGTCGCCCCGGCACCCGCCGAGAGGGTGACCTCGCCGTCGAGCGACACCCCGATCGTGCGGCGTCCCTCCATGACCGCTCCGAGGAGATCGTCCAGCGATGCCGGGTCATCCGCTCGGACCAGCGCCTGCCCGGCAATTACGGCACTGACCAGGAGCGGCTCCGGGAGCAGCGCGGCTCCGGTCTCCTCGAGGACCACGCCCAGGTCCGCGAAACCGAAACCGTGCCCACCGAGTTCCTCGGGCACGGCGAGGGCGGCGACCTGCAGTTCATCGTTGAGTCTGCGCCACCGGGATTCCGAGTAGCCCGAGTCGGAGTCGATCGACTCGCGGACCGCCTCGTGGGTGCCGTGCCGGGCCACGAACCGGGCCACCACCGCGCGCAACTCGTCACGCTCCGGGGTCGGAAGGATGATCGACGGGTCGGCCTCGGGTCGCGCCGTTCGTGTCACTTGTGTCACGGGAAGTCCTCTCCTACGCCGTGGAGGTGGGGTGCCCCGCGTCGTGTAATTGAGTTGAGTTCACTTCAACCCATGACAACATAGTGAGGCGCATCACGCAAGCTCTTGAGGTCGGGCCCGATCCTAAACTAAGTTCGATTCATGACCTCGCCCGATTCCGCCCTGCCCGATTCCACCCTCGTCACCTACTACGCCCACGTGGACTCGGGAGACCTTGAGTCCGGTCTCGCCCTCCTGTCGCCGGACGTCTCCTTCGCCATCCTCCTCCCGGGCACTGCCGTGCGCGGCACGGACCGCGACGGCGTCCGCCGGTACCTCGAGGGGCGCGGTCCCATCGACCGGCGTCACGTCCCTACCCATGCCACCCGCACCGGTGAGCTCGAGTTCGTCTACGGCGCCGTGGTCGAGGACGGCGTCACGATCACCGGCCATTTCCTCGCATCCGCCCGAATCGACGAGGACGGGCTCATCTCCGGGTACCAGGTGGCCTTCGACCCGGAGCTCGGGCTCGTCTCCCCCACCCTCGACCGCTCCTGATC
>NZ_JADDKI010000363.1:0-1667 GCF_015356725.1 Dietzia sp. SYD-A1 | reverse complement strand
CCACCACCCCGTCGAGGTCGGCCGCACCCGACACCATCGTCACCGCGGTGGCGTCGCCCTTCCGCGGGTCCGAGTCGTACAGGGCGTCCACGTCCGAGAGCAGGACCAGCGCATCGGCGCTGATGAGGTGGGCCACCAACGCGGCCAGGCGGTCGTTGTCCCCGAAACGGATCTCGTTGGTGGCCACCGTGTCGTTCTCGTTGACCACCGGGACCGCGCCGAGTGTGCGGAGACGATCCAGGGTGCGTTGCGCGTTGGCGGCGCTCTCCCGGCGCCCGATGTCGCCGGCCGTCAGCAGGACCTGCCCCACCACGCGGTCGTATCGGGAGAAGGAGTCCCCCCAGGCCCGGGCCAGCTCCAGCTGGCCCACGCTCGCGGCGGCCTGCTTGGCGGACAGGGTCGCGGGGCGGGTGGTCATTCCCAGTGGGGACATCCCCGCTCCGATCGCCCCGGACGAGACCACGAAGACGTCCGACCCCGCGGACATGCGCGCCTGACAGACATCGGCCAGGGCGTCGAGCTGCGGCCGGCGGATCCCACCACCGACGCTCGTGATGGCCGAGGACCCGATCTTGACGACCACTCGGCGGGCCGTGCCTATCCGGCGCCGCAGCTCCGGTTCACCGGTCACTCCAGGATCTCCTCGTCGGGATCGATCAGGCCGCGGCGCACCCGCTTGCGGTACTTGCGCTCCTGGGCGCCCACGCGCTCGTCGGACTCCAACCGGATGTCCGTGCCACGCCCGGTGCGCATGAGGTCCACGCCCGCAGGGGTCTGGGGCTCCCAGTCGAACGAGACGTCGCCGATGGTGACCGCGCAACCCGCCTGCGCCCCGGCCTTGATGAGCGCGTCCTCGACACCCAGCCGGGCCAGGCGGTCGGCGAGAAAGCCCACGGCCTCGTCGTTGGCGAAGTCGGTCTGGCGGATCCAACGTTCGGGTTTGGATCCCGACACCACGAAGGCACCGGCCTCGTCCGGATCCTTCCGGACCGTGAACTCGACCCCGTCCACGGCCCTGGGCCGAAGGACGATCCGCTCGGGCGCCGCAGGCGGGTTCGCTTTGCGATGGGCCTTGATGAGCTCGTACAGCCCGTACCGCAACTCGTCCAGGCCCCGGTGCGCGACCGCGGAGATCGCGTACACCGGCCAGCCCTTGGCCTCGAAGTGGGCGGTGACCATCTCGGCCATGTCGGCGGCGTCCGGAACGTCGATCTTGTTGAGCACCACGACCCGGGGCCGGTCGGCCAGGTCGCCCAGCCCGGCGTCGGCGAGTTCCGGTTGGTAGGCGGCGAGCTCGGCCTCGAGTGCGTCGACATCCGAGACGGGGTCGCGGTCGGACTCGAGGTTCGCGCAGTCCACCACGTGCGCGAGGACGGCCGTGCGTTCGATGTGGCGCAGGAAGTCCAAGCCCAGACCGCGTCCCTCGCTGGCTCCGGGGATGAGCCCGGGCACGTCCGCGATGGTGAACGTGTCGTCGCCCACCGAGACCACACCGAGGTTGGGCGCCAGGGTGGTGAACGGGTAGTCGGCGATCTTGGGTTTGGCCGCGGACAGCACCGACACGAGCGACGACTTGCCCGCCGAGGGGAACCCGACCAGCCCGACGTCCGCCATGGACTTGAGTTCGAGGGTCAGGTCGCGGACCTCGCCGGGCTCACCGAGCAGGG
>NZ_JADDKI010000362.1:0-1545 GCF_015356725.1 Dietzia sp. SYD-A1 | reverse complement strand
CATGGATCCCCGGCCGCGCCCTCCCGCTTCGACCGATGTCCTCGTGGTGGGGTGCCGCAGCCCGGGGGCGGGGACCGTAGTCTGTCGTCAGGATCGGTCGCCGCCGGTCCACACCAGGCGACGAGGACGAATGAGGATGTCGAGCGATTCTGTGACGACCGGCACCGCTGAGACGTCGCCCGACCACATGGTGGCGGGCGTGGACGTCGGCGACGCGGATCTCGCAGCTCTGCTGAGGGCTCGACTCGTGGAGGTCGAGCAGCTTCTCGTGAGCCGCCTCGAATCCGGGGAGGACTTCCTCACCGAGGTCGCCCTGCACCTGGTCACCGCGGGCGGCAAGCGCTTCCGGCCCGTCGTGACCCTGCTCACCGGCGAGCTCGGCCCGGAACCGGACCGCGAGCGCCTGGTCAAAGCGGCCGTGGTGTGCGAGATGATCCACCTGGCCACGCTCTACCACGACGACGTGATGGACGAGGCCGCGGTGCGACGCGGCGTCGAGTCCGCCAACAGTCGCTGGGACAACTCCACCGCGATCCTCGCCGGGGACTTCCTCTTCGCCCACTCCTCCATGCTCCTGGCGGACCTCGGCCCGGCGGCGGTCCAGCTCATCGCCCAGACGTTCGCGGAACTGGTCACCGGTCAGATGCGGGAGACCGTCGGGCCGGGCGGCGGTGAGACCGCGGACGCCGCCGAGCACTACCTCCGGGTGATCTGGGAGAAGACCGGATCGCTGATCGCGGCGGCCGCCCAGTTCGGCGGCGAGTACTCCGGTGCGTCCGACGAGCAGATCCAGAGCCTGCGGCGGCTGGGAGACGCGGTGGGGATCGCGTTCCAGATCGCCGACGACATCATCGACATCGCCTCGCCGTCGTCCGACTCCGGCAAGACCCCCGGCACCGATCTGCGCGAGGGCGTGCACACGCTGCCCATGATCTACGCGCTCGAGGCCGGCTCCACGGACGGTGACCGCCTGCGCGAACTGCTGGCGCAGCCCCTGACCGACGACTCGGAGGTGCACGAGGCCCTGGACCTGCTCCGTGCCTCGGAGGGGATGCGTCGCGCGCGGGCGACGCTCGAGCAGTACGTGGCCGACGCCATGTCCGAGTTGGACTCCCTGCCCGCCGGACCCGCGAACGAGGCGCTGCGGCGGCTGGTCCGGTTCACGGTCGACCGCGTGAGCTGACCTGCTCGGCTGCGGGCCCCCGCCTCCAGTCGACCTCCGGCATCCGCTCGCGCGCATGACCTCTCGCGCGCAGGACCTCCGACATCCGCTCGCGCGCATGGCCTCTCGCGCGCACGACCTCCGGCATCCGCTCGCGCGCGCGTCGCTCCAGCGAACTCGGTCGTGGCTACTGCGGCGGATTGAGCGAAATGCCGCAGTGGGGACGACCAAGTCGGGGGAGGGGCCTCAGCTGCGGGGGTAGAGAGCCACCTGCGCCGCTTTGACCACGAGCGTCACGTTGACACCCGGTGCGAGTGCGAGCTCCGCGGCCGAGCGGCTGGTCACCTCGGCGTCGACCCGCTGGCCGTCGCGCAGCTCCGCCG
>NZ_JADDKI010000361.1:0-6697 GCF_015356725.1 Dietzia sp. SYD-A1 | reverse complement strand
CCATGCGCCCTCCCCCCCACGTCGTCGATCCGATGTGCATACGGTAGTCTCCAGAAACCAACACGCCCGTATCGGAAAGGTGGAGCGAGTGCACCGCGCTCTCGTCGTCTCCCTGGTGGCCACCCTGACCGCTCTCGCGCCTGTGACCGCCCAGGCCCGACCGGATGGCGGCGCCCTGCACGACCGGATCGAACGCATCGCGCAGGAAGTCGTGGGGCGGTCGACCGCAGGCATGGTCGTGTCCGTCGTGGATGGTTCGACGACCCCGCTTCTCCGGGCCTGGGGCCACGCCGACGCCGAGGGGGACCGCCCCCTCGGCACGGACTCGCGCCTCCCGGTCGCCTCGGTCTCCAAGGTCGTCACCGCCCTGACCGCCCTCACGCTGCACGAGGAGGGCTCCTTGGATCTCGACGCGCCGATCGAACACTCCAGCGGGGTGGTGCTGCGGGATGAGCGGGCGCCCGCCGACCGCACGCCCCTCACGGGGCGACATCTCCTCACGCACCACGCGGGACTCGTCGAGTCGACCCTGATGCCGCCGCCTGCCGGGCCCGGCGACCTCGGGAAGCCCCTGGCGCACTGGCTCGAACGCCACCCGCCGGTCTCGGGGCACCCCGCGGTCGGTATGCACTACTCACCGCTGGTCGCTCACACCCTGATCGGCGCAGCGATCGAGAATGCCACGGGCGCGGACTTCGCCCACGCGGCCCGCCGCACCGTCCTGGATCCGGTCGGCGCCGGTTCCGCCACGTTCGACGAGGCGGCCGATCCGGACGACGCGGTGATCGTCGCTCCGACCGGGGACGGGTTCGAGGCCGCGCCGTGGCCCGACGTCCCGGAGGCGCCTTCGGCCTCCTTGCGGTGGTCGGCACGGGATGCCGCCGCACTGCTCTCGGCATTGGTCACCGAGGGCGGCGGCGTGCCTGCACGGGTCGTCGAGGAGGCCCGCGCCACGAGCGTCAGACCGCATCACGGCGGCGGTGGCCACACCCAGGTGTTCTTCGAGGACCACCGCCGGGGCGTGCGGGTGCTGGAACACGCCGGGGCCGACGGACAGGCCTGGCTGACCCTCATCCCGGAGGCGGACGTCGGCGTGTTCGTCGCGGTCAACTCCCAGGATGCCGCAGCGACCGAGGCGACCGGAGCCGTGGTAGACGCAGTGATCGACTGGATGGTCCACGCCGGTCGGGCGCACCCGGCACCCGCGGGTCCGGCCCCGGCGATCATCCCTGAGTGGTTGCCGTCGAGCCGCGCCACGACCCCGACGGGCTCGTTCCAGGAGCGACTCTTCACAGGACTCGGACCAGAGAAGCTGCTCCGCAGCCTGCTCGGGCAGGTCCGAGTGACCGCCGACGGGGACGACCTCGTGTTGAACGGACGACGACTCACGCCCGAGAGCGAGGGGCGCTGGTGCGACCCGGCCGGTTGCGTCGCCGGTCGGATCAGCAGGTCGGGGATCACGGTGCTCGAGCGCGGAGACCGCGGCATGCTCGAGCAGACACTCACACCGGCGTCGCCACAGGACGATCGGCGGGTGGTCATGTCCGCTCTGCTCGCGTGGGTGGTGGTCGCACTGGCCGTCGTGGTCGGTGCCATGAAGCGGCTCGTTCGACGTGGACGCGGGCGCGAGCGGACTCCCTCCTTGGCGCCGGGGATCGCCGTCGCCTGGGTGACCGCAACCGCGGTCACCTTCTCAGCCGCGATCACCATGCCCCTCGGTCCTCTGCTGTGGGGGTGGCCCACGCTCGCCGCCCCCCACACGACTCTCACAGCCCTGGCCATGCTCAGCGGTGCGCTCGCCATCGTGTGGTCGATCGCCGCCGCCCGCCGCTGGCGGACGGTGCCGTCACGTCATCTCGTGGCCGCCGGGACGTGCGCGGCCCTCGCGCTCCCGATGCAGCTCTCCCTCATGTACTGGGGGGGTGCTCTCTAGCGGACCGAGGTATCGCCCTGTTCGCATGGCCTTCCCGGCCCCGGCGACGGCCGGGGGCCCGGTGCCGTTGGACGGCGTCGTGGTTACCGCATCGAGCGCTGCAGTAGCGCCGTCCGCCGTTCCGGCTGGTGTCGACGAACACCTCGGGGCACCCCGCGCGGAGACAGGCCCCCAGACGACAGCCCTCCGACTCGACCGCGAAGATCGCCAGACCGCCTGCGGTGATGGCCCTGACGCGCTCCACGACGTCGTCGCCGTCGGCCGCGAAGTGCAGGTGGGGCTTGTGCCCGTCGTGTGTGCTCAGGGACGGCCTCGACGCGGCCGATTCCAGCAGCTCGTTGATCGCGTCGCATGTGGAGTCCACGTCCGGCGCCGAGAACGGCGCTCTCAGCCGCGATGCCCACTCCTTCAGGCGTTCTGACCTGGCGTTGTCGAGCTCGGGCCTGCGGACGCCGTGGGCGCGGAGCACCCCGACGGCCGCGTCGGCGTCCCACGACCCGGCGGCGAGCGAGGCCAACTCCGCCGCGAGTGTCGGGCCGACCATATTGCCATGGTTGAACTGCACTGACCCATTGCACCACAGTCGGCGCATGACCACAGCAGCCTGTTCACCCACCGACCTCCACCACGACCGCGGCGTCCTCGTTCCGCATCCCGCGGACCCTGGCCGGCATCAGCACGACTGGCTGCGCCGTTCGTCCCACCCGACCAGCGAGGGCACCGTGACCTACGAGTCGTGCCACTGCGGGGCGCATCGCGTCCTACGCGCCGGCGTGCCCGTCGCCCGGGCGTAGGACGGATCGACGCTCAGACGGTGGTCGAGATCGAGCGCTCCCTGACCTTGAACCAGATCGAGAAATCCTCGGCGGCCCGACGGACGACGTCGTAGCTCGACCCGCCCGTGAGGTCGTTGAAGCTGTCCCGCACGCCGTCGACTCCGGTCGACCGGGTCTCCTTGGGGATGCCGAAGCCCATCTTCCAGTCGGAGAAGCTGCGCTCGGCTGCGGGTTCCGTCAACAGGACCCTGACGCGACTGTGTCTGTCATCGGCCGCGATGCGCGTCATCAACTCGTCGATCGCGGCCGGAGGGCCTTCGAGGAACTGGATGAAGCAGTTGTTCCTGAAGAGGAGGACACCGGTGATATCGGCGGCACGATTGCGTTCCCGGGAGGTGAACAGGATGGACTCCAGGTCGCCCGGCAGCATCTTCCGCACCGGCACGCTCGTGTACACCAGATACTTCAAGTGCCCGGTCCCGGGCGACGTGGGGGACTCAGCGTCCAGCGACATTCAACCCTCCCTCGCTCGCCTCGGAAAAATACAGATCATTCAGACTCGAGATCGCCTCGTCCAGCGAACCGGACTCGCCATGCTGTCTCGACATCCTGTCGTAGCAGGTGAAACCGCCGTCGGAATTCCGGTCGATGTACCCCACGAAGTTCCCGCGGAAATTACCGACGAAGAAACTGTCTTCCACCTGGGACCATCGTATTTCTTCGTCGCCTTCGATTGCCGAAGTCACTCCCACCCCTTTTCTTCCCTGACAAGGTGTCTCGCCCACCGCCGTACACGCCCACAGAACGTGGCCCGAGCCACGTCACCGGGAGACGCTGCCGCCGCGCGCGGCCGAACAAGGGATTGGGTACGCACCGACGTGTCTCCCGACCCCGCACTACTTTTCTCTCCTGAGAACTCACATCCTGCTCACGCTGTCCGCCATAGCGGCACACGGTGCCATCATGGTGTGCTCGCGAACACCGCGCCACCGATGGCGCCGGCCACGTCCGGGACGCGGGCGAGTGCGCGGCAGCTCGCGGACGCGATCAGACCTCCCCCGGCCGCACCACTGTCCGGCCCAGCCGGCGCGACACCGCGGCTCCCCATGGAGTGGCGAGCCGGGCCGCGGCGAGGAGCCCCTCGTCCTGCAGCACCCGGTGGACCGGGCCGCGGACCAGCGCTCCACCCGAGAGCACCACCGCGTCGTCCGCCCAGGCCCAGGCGAGGTCGACATCGTGCGTGGCCATGAGGATCGCCGCCCCCGCGGCACGGAGTGACTCCAGCGCCGCGAGCAGGTCCTCACAGGAGAGCGGGTCGAGCCCGGCCGTCGGTTCGTCGAGCAGCAGGACGCGGGGCCGCATCGCCAGCGCACCCGCCAGGGCCACCCTCTTGCGCTGCCCGAAGGACAGGTGGTGGGGGACGCGGTCGGCGAGGTCGGTGATCGCCAGCGCCGCCAGGGCCTCGTCGACCCGATCGGCCACCTCGGCCCGATCCAATCCGAGGTTCACCGGGCCGAAGGACACGTCGGCCCGCACGGTCGTGGCGAAGATCTGGTCGTCGGGTTCCTGGAGCACCATCTGCACCGACTGCCGCAGGCGGGTGCGGTCGGCGCGGCGGTCACGGACCCGCTCCCCGTCCAGCTCCAGCTCCCCGGCATCGAGGCGGTTCAAGCCCACGAGCAGCCGCATCAGCGTCGTCTTGCCGCTGCCGTTACCACCGAGCAGCGCCAACCTCGCCCCGGCGCGGATCGTCAGGTCGGCGCCGTCGAGCACGGTGTGGGTGTGGTCTCCGAGGGCGTCGAGACGCCGGTAGGAGAACCGGGCGCCGCGCAGCGCGAGGACGGTCACGTGAGGACCCCCAGTATCGAGACGGACGCGAGAACCAGACAGATGACGAGCACGCGGGTGGCCGAGATCGGGTCCGTCTCGGCGAGCACCGCGGTCTCGCCGCGCTCGGCGCGCATGGACATGGCGTCGTCGATCGCCCGTGCCCGCCTGACGGACAGGACGAAGACCGAGGCGAACTGCGTCCCGACAGAGGTGATCGCGGCCCGGGCGGTGCGGTGTCCGAGCCTGAGATCGTGGGACTGCCGCAGCGTGCGGGCGGCGTCGATGAGCAGCCCCATGAGACGGTAGGTGGTGTCGACGACGTGAGCCAGCGGGGCGGGCAGTCCGGCCCGCCGGCCAGCGGCCAGGAGGTCGGCGACGGGCGTGGTGCACGCCAGGGTGATGGTGGCGGCCGTCGCGGCGATCGCCCTGGTCACGGTCCGCAAGGCGGTGTCGACCCCGGCCGGATCCACCACGAGGCGCCACTCCGTCAGGTCCAGGAAGAGCGGACCGGTTCCCAGGACCAGGAACGCGACGGGCGCGAGCAACGCCGCGACATAGATCCTGGCGGGGACGCGGGCCAGCACCAGTGCGCAGAAGCAGCAGACGGCCAGGATCGCTACGTGACCCACTGGTGGCGGCACCAGCAGTGCCGCCACCAGCAGACCGCCGAAGAGCAGCAGCTTCTCGACTACCGGGAGGCCCGACCAGCGGTTGTGGGACGCCGCGAGCTCGAGTGGGTTCACCTGGCGCCCGGTCTGTCAGTGTCCGGTCGAACCCGTGGCCGCCGCCGACGGGGTCGCCCCGCCCGGCACGCTCTCCCGACGCTGCCTGCTGCGTGTCCGCAGGACGCCGAGCCCGTAACCCACGATCCCGCCGCCGATCCCGGCCTGGAGGGCGAACACCCCCGATTCGACCTCCCCCGGCAGCTCGGGCAGAAGCGGCTCGAACCACGGCTCGTAGTCAGGAGAGACCTCGCTGATGGTCCCTTCGGCCTGCCCGTCCGCACCCTCGAACTCACCGCCCGCCCCGGCGCCGTAGACCAGGGACAGCACCGTGATCGCGAACGCGACGGCGACCAGTCCCACCAACACCCACACGCTGACGTGCTTCCTCCCGCTCATCGCACCGTCTCCGTGGCCTCGACCCGATCGGTACGATCCCCGGGATCCGCGACGGTTCCCGCGTCGGCGAGTCGCGCCCTCCGGAAGAAACCCACCAGATCGAGTTCACGGGAGGCGATGCGCAGGAGAACGCTGACGATCACCACGACGATGAGGGCCTCGACGACCGCCAACGGGATCTGGGTGATCGCGAAGACGGCGAGGAACTCGGCCATCGAGTACCACAGGCCGTGCTCGACGCTCGGGAACGCCAGTGCGAGCTGGGCACTGGTGACGAGATACGTCACCAGGTCGGCGAGGAACGCGGCCACGAACACCGCACCGAGCAGTGGCACCGCGACGCGTCGGCACAGGACGAACGCGCCGTAGGCGACCCACGGCCCGGCGACCCCCATGGAGAACACGTTCGCGCCGAGCGTGGTGAGGCCCCCGTGCGCGAGCAGCAGCGCCTGGAAGATCAGGACGACGGTCGCGACGAAGGCCATGACCGGGGGCCGGAAGATGATCGTCCCCAGGCCGGTGCCGGTGGGGTGCGAGCTGGACCCCGTCACCGACGGGAGCTTGACGGCCGACATGACGAACGTGAACGCCCCGGCCACGCCGAGCAGGACGCCCGCCTCCGGAGTCCGGCGGACCGTCCTGATGACCTCGCGCGCGCCGTGGATCACGAACGGTGCCGCGACCGCCGTCCATGCCAGGGCGTGCACGGAGGGGAGGAAACCCTCTGCGATATGCATTTGTCTGAGACCTTTCTGCCCGTCACCTCGCGGGCACTCGTGGTGGCAGCCACGGCCGGTCTCCTGGCTCACGGGTTCTCCCGGTCCACCCCAGAAGGGATACACCGGATCGCCGCCGGTCCGCCTTCCCACCCACACGACGCGTGCGAGCAGTGGCACAGAGGACCTGCGACATCAATCCGTTCACAGTGGCGAGGGCCGCCCCGGTCTCACACCGGGTTCCCGAGCACCGCAGCTGAGCAGATCCTAGGAGCGTGGGTCAGTAACACGCCAGTTCAGGTCCGCTGATGGGGCGGGTTC
>NZ_JADDKI010000360.1:0-1134 GCF_015356725.1 Dietzia sp. SYD-A1 | reverse complement strand
CTGTAGCGGGGGACCCCCGCGTTCCGTTGCCCGGTCCGCGCCCCCGCCCAGCGCTCGCGACGCACCCCGCGCACGGCGCGCCACGCACCCCGCGCACGGTGGCACGCCCACCTCCGGGCGCCTCACCCCACCGGGCCCCGGACACACCGATGCCCGCCACCATCCTGGGTGACGGGCATCTGCTGCAGGTGTGAGTCCGGGCGCTACCGAGGCGCCGCCGGACTCACTTACCGAGCTTGCGACGCTGCACGCGCGTCCGGCGGAGCATCTTGCGGTGCTTCTTCTTGGACATACGCTTGCGGCGCTTCTTGATCACAGAACCCATAACGGGGGTCACCTACCTGTCGACTACTGGTCTGGGGCCTTGCAGCGGGCTTACTGCGTTCCGGCGTCTAAGCGGGCTCGGAAGCCGGTACGGAACCCGTCCAGACTACCCGTAGGCGGGGCCGCGGCGAAAACGGACCCGGCGCCAGATCCACCAGAGGGACGCGGGCGTCTCACCCGGCGGAGAAGTACGAGGTGTCCAGGTACTCGTGGACCGCCTTGGAATGCACGCGGAACGACCGCCCCACCCGCACCGCGGGCAACTCCCCTGAGTGGACGAGCCGGTAGACCGTCATCTTGGACACGCGCATCAGCGCTGCCACCTCGGCAACGGTGAGGAACTGGGAACCCCCCGCCGCCTGTGCGCCGCCTTCGGTCTTGTCGGTAGTCGCCATCTCTCAACCCTTCATGGCACGCGTCGTGCCGCAGGCTTCCCCTCCTGCGGTACTGACACGCACGTGCTGAGCATGAGCCTAGCGTGAAGGGTGTGATCAATGCGACGGGAGTGGGCAAATATCTTTGGCGACACGCCGTCCGACCGCAGCCTCACCCGCTCTGAGCAGGGCTTGTGTTAAACGCGGCGTCCCGCCGAGGTGGCTGACATCTCACCTGGCGGGACGGGAGTGGCGGGCGCGTCGGCGGCTCAGTCGTCCCGCTCGTCGTCGTCGGCCTTCTGCGCGGCCAGGGCGAGGTCTCTCGACTTGGTCGCCGACGCCTCCACCGCGTCCGCCACGGCCGACCTCACGCCGCCGGCCTCGAGCCGCCGGATCGCCGCCGCCGTGGTACCTCCCGGGGAGCAGACCGCCGCAC